>JAICEJ010000133.1 GCA_025924215.1 Candidatus Binatia bacterium | reverse complement strand
TCTGGGGTTTTAGGCTTTGGCCGGGCATTCTTCTGGGAGCGTTTTTTGTAAACTTCGCCACCCAAGGATCGGTCTGGACGGCGCTCGGCATAGCCGCAGGCAATACCTCCGAAGCGCTTCTGGCAGCGATGTTGTTAGCTCGCTTTGCCCAGGGCGCCAATGTTTTTAATCGCACTAGAAACATTCTCACCTTTATATTTCTCGCCGGTATCATCAGCACTGCTGCCGGCGCCACCATGGGGACGATCACTTTGTATCTCGGCGGTTTCATCGCGCGGCCCGAGGTCTCGACTGTTTGGCTGACATGGTGGCTCGGCGACGCGGTGGGAAATCTAATTATCACTCCTCTGCTGCTCATGTGGCTGACGCAACCGGTATTGCCTGTTCGATCCAGGCATATCTTCGAGGCTGCCGGTTTATTGACGGCGGTGGTTTCGACGTCGGCGCTGTTGTTTCTCAACCGGGTTCCTGCTGGCTTGGAGTATTTTGCTCTCGGACCGCTACTTTGGGCCGCCTTGCGCTTCGGCCGAAGAGGCGCGGTCACGGCGGCGTTCGTGACATCAGGGATTGCGCTCTGGGGCACGGTGCGTGATCTCGGGCCGTTCGCGGAATCGGAGCCGCACGAATCGATATTTTTGCTACAGCTGTTTATCGCCACGATCACGATGACAGCTCTCGTGGTCGCCTCGGTGGTCTCGCAACAGCAGCGTCTGGAACAACGTCTGAGAATTAAAGACGCGGTGAGCCGCATATTGTCTGAAGTTTCGACGATGACCGAGGCGGCGCCGCAGATCATCAAGGCTATCTGTGAAACCGCTGCCTGGGATTTCGGCGCATTATGGCTCGTCGAGCGAAGTTCTAACGTACTCACTTGTGTCGAAATGTGGTGCCTGCCTTCTATTGATGTGTCGGGATTTGCGGCGGTTAGCCGTGAGATCAAGTTCGCTCCCGGCGTGGGTCTTCCGGGACGCGTCTGGGATAGCGCTACGCCGGCTTGGATTACCGATGTGCTCAAAGACAATAATTTCCCACGCGCGCCGGTAGCGATCAGCGTAGGCTTTCATGGAGCTGTCGGTTTTCCGATCAAACTCGATAACGAGGTTTTTGGCGTGCTGGAGTTTTTCAGCCGCGAAACTAGAGAACGAGATTACGAGTTTCAGGAGATGGTCGCCAATCTCGGCACACAGCTCGGCCAGTTCGTCGAACGCCAGCGCGCCGAGGCCGCGCTGCGCGAAAGCGAAGCGCGACTTCAGCTGGCGTTGTCTGCCGGACAGATGGGCGCTTGGGAATGGAACATAAACGCGCGCAAGATCACCTGGTCCTCGAGTTTAGAGGTGATCCACGGCCTGAAGCGAGGCAGCTTCGGCGGAGCCTTCGAGGATTTTAAGAAAACCATTCACCCGGCAGATCTCGAGTCTGTTCTGAGCCAGATTCAGACCACATTGGAAACCCGCAGCGACTACGAGGTCGCCTACCGCATCGTACACCCGGACGGTCAGATCCGCTGGGTAGAGGCCCTCGCTAGTCTATCCTACGGCGCCGACGGGCGCCCGGAGAAGTTAGCCGGCGTGTGCATGGATATTACCGAAAGCAGACATCAGCAAGAAATGCTGCGGCGGCGGACTCGCTCGCTAGAAATTATCAACCGCGTCGGCAACACGCTGGCAGCGGAGTTGGATCTGAAAAAGATTGCGCAAATCGTCATCGATGCGGGCCGCGAAATTTCCGGCGCGCAGTTCGGCGCGTTCCTCCACAATGTAGCGGAGGGAGCCAGCGAGTCGTCTCCACTCTATTCGGTATCCGGCGCGCCCTACGAGGTGGTCGACAAATTGATGCCGCGCAACCAACAGCTCTTTGGACCGATGTCTGTCGGCGGCGTGCTGCGCATCGGCGATCTCTTGAATGACTCGCGTTTTGCAATCACTTTGCCTGCTCACGGCATCGCCGAAGCCCCCCTGCCGGTACGCAGTTACCTGTCAGTTCCGGTAAGCTCCCGTTCGGGAGACGTTATCGGCCGATTAGTATTCGGTCATCCGCAGCCGAATCTCTTTACCGCCGAGGCGGAAAGCATCGTGACCGCCATTGCTGCACAAGCGTCGGTCGCTTTCGACAATGCTAATCTTTATCAAACGGTTCAGCGGCGTGTCGAAGAGTTTCAAAAGCTAATCGACAGGGCACCGATTGGTATCGCGGTGGCGACCGACGCCGAATCCAAACACATTTGGGGCAATCCGGAATTCATGCGAATGGTCGGAACCGACGCCGAGCAGAACCTGTCGAAGACCGGCGCCGAGCAAGATCAACTTTCGTTTAAGATTTTCCGCAACGGCATTGAACTCGCCGCGGAAGAGTTACCGATGCAGCGAGCCGCGCGCGAAGGCATCGATGTATTGGATGAAGAGCTTGAGATCGAGCGAGAAGACGGCACCGTCATCCACGAGCTTTGTCGCGCGACTCCTCTGCGCGACGAGCGCGGCAATGTCCGCGGTTGCATCGGCATCTTTTTGAACATCAGCGATCGCAAGCAAGCTGATGCGGCCCTGCAGCGCGCGAAAGACGATCTGGCGCGAGCCAATGAAGGGCTCGAGAAAAGAATTCAACTGCGCACCGCCGAACTACAGATGGCCAATGCCGCGCTTTTTGCCGAGCGTGAGGAAGAAAAGAGGCTCGAACAGCAGTTGCGACAAGCGCAGAAGATGGAAAGCATGGGAACTCTCGCGAGCGGCATCGCGCACGATTTCAATAACATTCTGAACATCATCAAGGGGTATGCATCGCTGCTGCCGCAATCCGGAGACGACCAGCAAATGACAACGGAGGCCTTGCAAGTCATCGATGAGACGGTCGAACGCGGAGCAGCCACGGTGCGGCAGCTGCTCGCGCTGGCGCGCGAGAGCAACCTTCAATTCGAGTCCATCGATTTGAATGAAATGTTGGAGAATTTGAAAACCTTGCTGAGCGGAACCCTGCCGAAGACCATCGACATTGAAGTAGATCTGAAATCCAATCTGCCGCAAGCTATGGCCGATCCCAACCAGCTGCACCAGGTGTTTTTAAACGTTTGTCTCAATGCTCGCGATGCCATGCCGCAGGGCGGGAAGCTTCGTCTCGTAACCGACATCGTGACTGGTGAGGAACTTCGCAAGACCTACGCTGAAGCGAAAGAGAATTTCTACGCCTGCGTCTCTGTTGAAGATACCGGACCGGGAATAGATGAAACCGTGAAGCACCGCATATTCGAACCTTTTTTTACAACCAAGCCACAAGGACAAGGCAGTGGCCTGGGTCTGGCTGTCGCTTACGGGATCATAGCCAACCACCGAGGTTTCATCGAAGTAAACAGCCAGCCCGATCGAGGCGCTACTTTTCGTATCTATCTGCCGCTTGCCGAGACGTCGCCGTTGAAGCACGAAGCGAGGATCTCGAGCCGTCCTGAAGCGCCAGGAACTGTTTCGACGGAAGGCCAGCTCGTCCTATTTGTCGACGATGAGAAGAACCAGGTCAAACTCATGATCGGATATCTTGAATCAGCCGGTTATCGTGTCTTGACAGCGCTTGATGGTCTCGAGGCGGTCGAGACTTTTAGACGGTATAAAGACCAAATCGCAGTCGTGGTTCTGGATCTGGGGCTGCCTAAGTTGAATGGCTGGGATGTTCTGAAGCAAATGAAGATCGCCGATCCGACAATAAAACCAATCCTGGCTTCCGGTTATGTTTCCGCTGAAGTCGAATCTGCATTGGACAACGGCGATCTAAGCGCGGTGATTTTCAAGCCTTACAAACTCGAGGAAATCAAAAACGCCGTCGCCGCGGCTGCCGGGGAACGAAGGACGCTCGATGTCTTGGGGTAATGACAAATAGCTATGAGGAAGTATCCAATCCATGATTGTTGCAAAAACTTACAATTGTACCCATAGGAGAGCCGACCATGGCCGCGGAATTCATAGATTTGTTAAACCTGCCGGAACTGGACATTGGCCACAGTAAAAAAGTTCTGTTCACTTCGGATCACTTTCATACCTGGGTGCATGGCGACTATCCGGGAACCAAGGGGCCGATGCACAAACACACGGCCGATCAGCAATTCTATTGCGTCAAGGGCGAATGCACGTTTCACTTTCCCGATACCCCGGCAAGAAAACTCACACCCGGCATGCTTGTGACCATCCCGGCCGGTCAACTTTATCAACTCGATAACACGGGCGACGAGTACATGATCCTGCTCGGTGCGCGCGCCGAGGCCGCCGCTAAACCGCGTTTCAGCGACAAGGACGAAGTGGTCACCAGCGGTGATTATGCGGTGCAGAATCTCGACAAGATCAAAGCTCCGGAGGAGAAGAAAGCTAAAGCGCAAGCAAAACTTTAGCAACACTCAGAGCGGGAGCAAGTTGGAGCGCAAGCAAGCGCTAGTTAGCCGCTGGCGCCACGTTCCGTAACATTGAATGTAAGAGTCTTCCTGCCCCCCGGTGGACTTCTAACGCCCCATCAGCTTCTTTAGCCGGTCGATTACGTCCGCCGGCTGGGACATCACTTCCTTGACCAGAGTCTCGACCTCTTCGCCGCTGCTCGATTCGAGATCGAGCTTCTTCTTTTTCGTCTCTTCCACAAATGCCGGATCTTTCGCCGTCTTCAAAAATGCCTCACGCAATATTTTGACGTGTTCCGGCCGCAGATTGGGCGGCGCAAGATAAGGACGATGAAATTCGCCGGCAGCCATAAGCGCGGTCGCTAACCGCCGCCCCGACTCCGCTGTTTTGTACTTATCCATGAGCTCATAGATGCTTGGTACCCCGGGCAGTCTCTCGTCCGAATTTTTGGCGCCGTGCATGAGTACTCGGACAAAGTTATTTTTACGCCAGGTAAAAAATGGTTCTCTTGAAAAGAAAGCCTCCGAGCTGAGCGAGCGGCACTGGACTTCGCCTTTTTCCACGGCCAAGTCTACTTCGCTGCCGCCTGGATATCCGGCAATGACATTGAACTTGGCGCCAACCGTCTCTTCCAGGAGCTTGGGCACGAAGTAACCCATGTTGCTCGTGCCCGTCGTGCCGCATTTGGGCGCCTCTTTGGCATTTCGTATATCTTCGATGCTCTTGTACGGAGCGTCCGTGCGCATATAGAGCACCTGCGGTGACTTTGTAGCATTGCCCAGCCAAGTGAACTTGGAAAAATCGAACTTGACCTCCGCCCGGCCAATCAACTGCTCAAAGTAAAGGGTCGGCAAAGTCGCGCCCATGGTTAAGCCATCCGGCTTGGCCACGCTATAAAGATAATTGGCAGCGATCATGTGACCGGCGCCGGGCATATTCTGCACGATCATATTGGGGTTGCCCGGAATATGCTTCGGCATGTGCTGCGCGAAAGCGCGCGCGTAAAGGTCGTAAAGGTCCCCTGCCACGGTGCCGACTACAACCGTGATGGTTTTTCCCTGATAATAGGGTGTCTGAGCGTGAGAAGCCGTGATAGTTCCCGTGCCAAGAAGAAACGCAGCAGCGACGGCTATGATAAGCAAGGCTTTTACTTTCTGAAAAATTGTTTTGGGAATACTTATCCGGCCCGATTTCGATAGCATATCTATGTCTCCTTTGAATCTACCACGTTTGAGTTCTTCCTCCCTGCACCCACCAGTTCTCACGCGCTTCAATCCGAAGCTCGTGACCCTTGCCGTGTTGTTTCGCAAGATCGTAGCACTTCTTGGCTAGAGCGATATCGACGATGCCCTGCCCACCTTGGTTCTTATAGAGAATGATCTGGTTGTCGTCACTGCGGCCTTTAGCTTTGCCCGTAAGAACATCGGAGATATCAAGTACCTTATCCCACGCG
Source organism: Candidatus Binatia bacterium (assembly GCA_025924215.1). Lineage (GTDB taxonomy): Bacteria > Desulfobacterota > Binatia > UBA9968 > UBA9968 > WHTF01. The sequence continues at coordinate 5,049 of JAICEJ010000133.1, read as the reverse complement.
ATCACTCCATTCTGCACGGGCCAGTAGATATCGCCTTGCTGTGAATCGATAGCCTGTTCTTTTGAGAGCGCGACTATAAAACTACAGCGTTTGAGAGTTTCGTCGTCGACCTCTCGGCGCGGCGCGGCAATGTTGCCGCTTTTGACCAGCTCGATGTTGCTGCCGACCACCGAGATAATATATTGCCCCTGCTCAAGCCACGATCCATCGATCACCGGCACATTACTATTAGTCATGCACAAGATAATATCGACGTCGCGCGCGGCGAGCTCTGGACTTTCTACGGCTCGAACGGGCACACCGGTTCTCTGACTGATTTTTTTTGCAAAACCTTCCCTGTGCGCGGGCGTCGGACTGTAAACTTTGGCGCTCTCGATTTTCCTCATCTCAGTCAGTCCGACGAAAGTCGAATATGCTTGTTGCCCGGAGCCGTAAATACCAACACGCTTGGCGTCACATCTGGCAAACTGATCCAGGCCGGCCAAACTCACCGCCGGCGTGCGCAGATCGGCGGCGCCGCCAACATGGCGCGGGCGATGCGCCATTACGCCCAGCAGGGATCCCGTATCCGTATCGTAGACCAGCGCGAGTTCGGTTTGATTCGGGTTGTAAGGAGGTCGTCTTTGCATGTTTCCGACAATCGCTTTCCGATGGAGCGCCACCTGCGCGCCGATTGCGCTATAGGCAGCAGAGCCGCCGGCGTAAATGTTGAGGACGGTGTCGAAGCTCCCTTCGGCAATGTCGCGGTGCAGGTTGAGCCGTTTGCGCGGCGCATTGACTCCGGCGGTTGTCTTTAGATCTCGAAGAGCATTTTCGGAAATGGCGACAGCTTCTGTAAACGGGATGAATTCATCGACTTCGTCGGAATGGAAGAAAAGAGCCATGTTAGCCTCCTTAGTTCAATCTGCCGAAATCGGTCTTCCAAAGCTTTTCTATTTTGGCCATCTCTTCATCAGACAACAGCGGCGCACCGGAGCATGCCACGGCTTCATCGATATGTGCGGTGTTGGAAAAACCAACCAGCACTGTCGAGACTTTTGGATTCATCAATCCGAAGCGAATCGCGGTTTGCGTCATTCCTTGGCCATCGAGCGCAAGAGCCGCTTTCAACTTTTCGGCCCGCTGTACATCAAGCGAGTATTCCGATCCTTTGGACAGCGGCTCAGGGGTACTGCCACCGCCGGCGCCCGGATCGGACGTGAGCGCGCCGGCTGCTAAAACTCGGATGACCGCAACCCCCATTCCTTGGGCGGCGGCGCCATCAATCAGCAGTCCATAATCCAAAGCGCTGAATCCGGGCGGAACGGGATAGCCGGCGCTGGGATTGAGCAGATTGTAATAGGCTTGAAACGAGTCGAACGCACCGCTATCGACAACCTCGTGCAATGCTGCGGGATCTCCCAAACCGGTGAAACCAAAATAACCGACTTTTCCTTTATCACGCATAGACTTGAAACCTTCGAGTACTCCCGAGCGGCCCAGGATTTCGCCCGGTGTCATGCCAAAGCGCTGATCTGGTTGCCGGCGGATGACAACCCTCGTGTGCAGCTGAATCAAATCAACGGACTCTCTCTGCAAACGTCTCAGCCCGGCCTCGACCTCGCGCTGCGTTGCCGCTTTGATATCAGTCAATGCGTCTGCGTCGAGCCGGATTTTCGTCGAGATCACCGCCGGCGTTTTCAGCTGATTGAGAATTCTTCCGAGATTCTCCTCCGATTTTCCCAATCCATAGGCAAACGCAGTGTCAAAGTAATTTATTCCCAAATCAAGCGCGTGGCGCACTGCCTGAAGCTGATCTTCATAACTCGTCTTGACCATCAAGACCGCATTATTGCCGCAGCCAAAACCAATTTCCGAAACCCGAAGTCCGGTTTTGCCGATGGTTCGATATTGCATAATGGCACCTCCCTACGTTAGCAGGTTCTTGAAACTCTAATTGCAGGCCGCTTCATTGCCGGCCTCTATCGTGTTCGGCTCGTTGCGGAATTTTCGATGGCCTTTCGCCGACCGGAGGAGCACGAGATCGGTAGCCCCGCTCAGCTCGTTCGAGCAACCTGCTAAATATTCAAAAGCGTCTCTAAAAGCGCGGCCGTGTCCGTCAAATCCGGAAAACATAGTTCCGGTCGGCAGTTCAACAATTCTTCTAGCGAATACCTTCCGGTTGCCACAAGGATGCATTTCATGCGGTTGCACCGGGCAGCCTCAAGATCCCTGGGGGTATCGCCGATGACAATGCACTCGCTGAGCGGTATCGAGACTCCGAAGACCGCTTCGCAGCGGCGCCTAGCGATTGGCGGCAAATCAGCGCGGCGCGGCGAATCACTGCCGTAAGCACCGCGGCAGAGATAGGAATAAAGACCGGCAGCTTCAAGCTTCACTCGCGCCATCGGTTCGAGATTGCCGCTGACGACACTGCTACCAAATATGCCGCTTGTCGCGACCGTTTGCAGCAATTCGGCAACTCCGGGTAAGGCGCGCACGGTGGTACTTCCCGAGCTAATCGCCTGTGCATAGCATTGACGCAGGTTGCTTGAGAATTGTTGCCATTTATCGTCGATATCCTGGACCAGAATATTAGCTTTGCTGAAGATCTCGGTGACAATCATCGGGTCGGTATTGCCATCGGGAATGACCGAGCGAATATCTCCCGGAACGCCAAACGTTTCGAGAATGGCCTGATTGAAAGGCACGTAACCGTTGTGACTGCGAGTCAAGGTTCCGTCGATATCGAAGAGCAAAAGTCGTTTCATGGAGCATCGGATAGTCGCAAATCAAACCAGTAATGGCAAATTGGCGGCGTCGGCAGCGGTCGCAAACCGTTGACAAGGTATAAGGTGTGCGATAAACAGTTTATGGAAGTTTTGCGCGACTGGCGTCAACGTGGAATCAACCACGAGGGAGTGCAAAGCATAAGACGGCCGAACGCCTGGGTCTCTTACAGATAGAGGTTCAGGCTTTTTTATGTCCTTCGAACAGACTAGCTTCACCGCACATCGCTCTCACTGCCGTCTAAAAAATCTCAGATCGGCTCAGAGCGCGCACGTCTCTTTTTGCTCGTCCATCTGCCGTTCGGGTTGCTAGAGCTCTGAGAGGATAAAAACCGATGATCAAGCATTATTTACTGTCACCGGGCCCGACGCCGATTCCTAACGAGGTCGCTTTAGCGATGTCGGAGACCATGATCCATCATCGGACTCCGCAGTTTAATCACATTTTCGATCAGGCGCGCCAGGGACTCAAGAAGCTTTTCGGCACCAAAAACGACGTGTTGATCCTCGCCTCTTCCGGCACGGGCGCCATGGAGGCATCGGTTGCCAATCTATTTTCGCCCGGCGACAAAGTTCTGGTCATCAATGGCGGGAAATTCGGCGAACGCTGGCTTAACATCGCCAATGCCTTCGGCTTGAGTCCCATTGAGCTCGAAGTCGAATGGGGCCAGGCGGTAAAAGTTGATACCGTCGAAAAGCAGATGAAAGCCCATCCCGATCTAAAAGGCGTCATGATCCAGGCCAGCGAAACCTCGACAACGGTGCTTCATCCAGTCAAGGAGATCGCCAAGCTGACCAAAAACGGTCCGTTATTTCTCGTCGATGGGGTCACGGCGGTCGGTGTCGTTTCGATACCGCTCGATGAATGGGGCCTCGATGTTTTGGTGACAGGCTCGCAAAAAGCAATGATGTTGCCGCCCGGCCTTGGTTTCATCGCTCTGAGCGATCGCGCCTGGGAAAGAACTAAGCACGCAAAATTGCCGCGCTTTTATTTCGACCTGAATCTCGAGCGCAAGAATCAACAAAAAGGCTCCGGCGCGTTTACACCGGCAGTGTCGTTGATTTTCGGCGCGCGCGCGTCACTCGAGATGATGCAACGCGAAGGTCTCGATCGAGTCTATGCCCGCCATGCGCGCATGTCACGGGCCACCCGAGCGGCCGCCACCGCGTTAGGTTTGAAGCTGCTTGCTCCCGATAGTCCCAGTCCGGCAGCTACTGGCGTCTATCTGCCCGATGGCATTGATGCCGACCAGGTGCTCGACTACTTGCGCGATCACATGAACATCACGCTCGCCGAAGGACAAGATCAGTTGAAAGGAAAAGTCATTCGCATCGCCCACGTCGGTTATATGGGAGCGTTCGACGTGATCACCGCGGTTGCGGCGCTGGAGATGGTCCTACGCAAATTCGGCGTCGAGCTTCCGTTCGGCAAAGGCGTCGCGGCCGCGCAAGAAGTTCTCATGGAGTCTCTGGTTTAACGATGAAGATCTTAGTGAGCGATGCTCTCGCGCCTCAATGCCTGGAAGTATTTAAGCGCGCTCGAGGCTTTGAAGTGGATGTGCGGATCGGCCTCGATCCTAACGAGCTAAAAAAGATTTGTGCTGATTACGACGGTTGGGTGATTCGCAGTGGAACGAAGATCACTGCCGAACTGATCGAGGCGGCGACGAACCTGAAAGTGATCGGACGCGCCGGCGTCGGTTTTGAAAACGTCGACGTTGATGCGGCAACCCAACGAGGCATCGTCGTCATGAACACCCCGGGAGGCAACAACGTCACCACCGGGGAACATACGATCTCGCTGATGATGGCTCTGGCGCGCCACATCCCGCAGGCAGTCGCTTCTCTCAAAAACGGCAAATGGGAACGCAACAAGTTTATCGGCGTCGAGCTATGCAACAAAACCATCGGCGTGATTGGCCTCGGCAACGTCGGCCGGATCGTTGCCGAACGGGCCACCGGCCTGCGAATGAAAGTCCTCGGTTACGATCCGTTCATCTCAGCCGAGAATATCGCGCGCATGGAGGTAGAGCCGGCGACACTGGAAGAAATTTTCTCCAAGGCCGACTTTATCACCGTTCACGTTCCGCTCACGCCTGAAACCCAGGGGCTGATCAGTCGCGAAGCTTTCGCCAAAATGAAAACCGGCGTCCGCATCATTAACTGCGCGCGCGGCGGCATCGTCGATGAAGAGGATTTAGCCGACGCCATCAAAGACGGTAAGGTGGCCGGAGCCGCTCTGGATGTGTATGTTGATGAACCGCCGTCCCCCGATCACCCG
>JAICEJ010000132.1 GCA_025924215.1 Candidatus Binatia bacterium | reverse complement strand
GTTTTCTCGAAAGATCATCTGCGTATTCGAAAACGTTAGCCGAGGATCGCTTTATGCGCTGACTCGTTCCACTTTACTTTCTTACCCCGCCGATTTCAGTTATCGTGCGAACGTTTTGGCAACTTCGCTCGACATCAATTAGCTCGGAGGTTGCTCGGGATGGAAAGAAAGTGGTGGCTCGTGATCGTCGGTTGCATCACCCATGCGGTGAACACCGGCTTGAGCTATTTCGGCATGAGCGCCTACTTTCCTTCCTTCGAGCGCGAGTTCGGTTGGAGCCGCACGGCAATTTCCGGCGCTTTTTCTCTGGCGCGCATTGAATCCGGCCTTCTCGGACCCATGGAAGGGTATGTAACAGACCGGGTCGGACCGCAGAGAATGATATTCATCGGGCTGTTTCTCTGCGTCGGCGGTTTTTTTGCGCTGAGTTTGGTGGACTCGCTACCGATGCTCTACGCCGTCATCGTTCTCGGCATCGTTCTCGGTTCCAGCCTTGGTTACAACATGCCGATCAGCGTTCTGATCGCCAAGGTTTTTCGCGAGAGAAGAAGCCTGGCTTTTGGCATCTTCCGCATGGGACCCGGAATTTCGGGCCCGATGGTTCCGTTGGTCGGATGGATGATCGGATTATGGGGATGGCGAAGCGCAGCGGTGATATCCGGGTGTGTTCTGCTCGCGATTGGATTTCCGCTCGCCTGCGTTATCAGAAAAATTTATACCCAAGAAGAAGCCGGCATCGTCAGCCTGGAGAGCTCTGAGGCTAATTCGAAAGACTCTCCGCATTCTTCGATTGATCCGCAGTTCACACTCAAGCAAGCGTTACGTCATCGATCTTTTTGGTTGCTTTCTAGCGCAATGGGTATGCGTCATCTGGTGACCGAAGGAGTTTCGGTTCACTTTGTTATTCTCCTGGTGGACCGGGGCTGGAGCACTGAAGCGGCCAGCACCTTGCTCGGCATCTCCGCATTAATTGGTGCGCCGGCGCGGATCGGCATGGGCTGGTTGGGAGATTTGCTCGATAAGCGCCGCTTGGTAATGGGATTATTGCTGGCGCTGAGTGTTTCCGTACTGTTGATGGGCTATACGGCCCAGGCGTTTGTTTTTACCACGTGCATGATTATCTATTCGCTGGCGTACGGCGGGCTGGCCGCTTTACAAGAACCGATCCGCGCCGACTATTTCGGCACGCGAGCATTCGCGACGATTCAAGGCATGAGCCGATCGGTTGTGACTGCGGGCACCTTTCTCGGTCCTATCACAGCGGGATTTTTCTATGATGTGACTAAAAGCTACACAATTGCATTCGGCGTTTTCGGTCTCGTCAGTTTGATGGCAACGCTGTTCATGTTTTTTGCCAAACCGCCGAGCGCGCTTGCGGCAATTGATGTCGCTTGAGAGATCACGGCAAAGGGCAATCGATGCGCTGCGGTCGAGCGATGATGTACGCTCGCAGCCGGAGCTTGACAACTCCGAAGCACTCAAGCAATACACATTACGACGCTGGTAATCGAAGTTTTAATTCGCGGAATGCCGAAAGGCGGTAACGTTGCAATGAGAAAGAATCGCTTTCCTGTGATCGACGGCGACGGTCATGTCACGGAACGGAGCAAGGAAATTTTGGAATTTCTCGGCGGCAACTACCGGGGCACCAGCAAGGACCAGAGCTGGGCTGACACGTTCTCGCCTTTTCCCTCCTTGGATGGTTGGGCGCGGCTGTCGGGCATGAGCTCGCCGGGGCTGCGCGACTATCCAGACTGCGACACCTGGATCTCGTTTCTCGACGAATGCGGGATACAAACGACCATAGTCTATCCGACGGCCGCTCTCGCCTTCGGTTTGATTCAGGATCCCGCCTGGGCGGTGGACATCGCCCGCGCTTACAATTCTTGGCTGCACGCGAGTTATACAAAGCGAACTTGCCGGATCCTCGGCGCGGCGCTGATCCCGATCCACGATGTTCCCGCCGCCGTTAAGGAGCTGCGCCGCGTCAAAGAAGAACTGGGCATGCCGGCGGCGATGCTGCCGTCGGTCACCAACCTGCGCAAAGGCTACGGTCACGAGAGTTTCTTTCCGATTTACGAAGAGGCGTGCCGCCTCGACATGCCCCTGGCGGTTCACGGCGCGCCAAGCCGTGGTTTGGGCTTTGATTTTTTCGAGACCTTCGCCGAAGTTCATGCCTTGGAGCATCCGCTGCCGCTGATGATCCAGCTTACCAATATGATTTTTCAGGGTGTGTTCGAGCTTTACCCGGATCTCCGGGTCGCTTATCTGGAGGCCGGCTGCGGCTGGATTCCATTTATGATGGACCGGCTCGACGAAGACTTTGAAAGACGCGGTAAAAAGTGGGCGCCGAGACTGAAGCGCGCGCCCAGTGAATATATCGGCGGCGGTTCGGTCTACGTTTCTTTGGAATCCGAAGAGCGCACCTTGCCCTATGTAATAGAGCTGTTTGGCGAGGATCACATCTTTTTCGCCTCCGATTATCCCCACGAACGTCAACGGTCGCAGTATCTCGAGGATATACCTGGCATCGAAGCTCGCGCCGATATCTCGGATTCGGCAAAGCGAAAAATCCTCGCCGAGAACGCAAAGAGGTTTTACCGGCTGTCGAGCTAAATATTTGCTGCAAAAGGGAGAACCGACGATGAAATCTATAACCATCGGTTTGCGGATCCTGTTGGCGAGCAGTTTCGTTGTGCTGCCGCAATGGCAAGCCGGCGCAAGCGCGGCTGCCAAGCTCCAGTGCGGCCCGACCGCTAATACCAGTAACGATCTGCCGCGGACGATTGCGATTGCTTCCAATCTGGCGGGAACCGGCGCCCATGCCTTAGCTTCGGGATTGTCGGCGGTGGCCAGCAGGGCGACTCCAATCGCTGCCAAAGTTCAACCCTATAACGGCCCGAACGCTTGGATGCCGCTGATGGAAAATGGCGAGGTCGAGTTTGGCATCATCAACATCCTCGATTCGCACATGGCCGTGACCGGAACCGGCAACTACAAGAAGTCTTACCCAATGCTTCGCGTGGTCGCCGGCGGTGTCTTTCCCTTTACCGGTAGTATCATGGTGCGTGACAAATCCGAGATCAAACAGCCGAGCGATCTAAAGGGGAAACGAATGGCATGGGATTTCGGCGGCCATGCCATCACCCAAACCTGGCAAAACGCTGCCATGGAAGTCAGCGGCATAAAGCCCAGCGATGTTGTCCAGGTTCGTTTTTCCAACCTCAACGACGCTATTCGAGCCGTTCCCGAGGGCAGAGTCGACGCGACTTTTGCTGCCATCGGCATCGGCATCAACGAGGAAGTAAACGCGATGGAGCCGATCCGATTCCTTAGCCTTCCCAATACCGACGCATCCAATAAAATCCTGTCAAAATATGGCGGATCGATTGTGAAGCAGGATCCGACGGCTGGCATTCGCGGCGACACCCACGTCATCGGTTATCCGCTTCATCTTGCCAGCTCGACTAAGGTAAACGATCGAACCGTATCGACGGTTCTCAAAGCCTGGTGGGACAATCTTGCTGAACTGCAGACAATTCACCCGCAGTTTAAGAAGTGGACCAAAGACGTCCAGGCAATCACCAATTTCACGATCCCGTATCATTCGGGCGCGGTGAAGTTCTACAAAGAGGCGGGCGTCTGGACGGAAAAGCATGACCTTCGCACCAAGGAAATTTGCAGTTGATTGAATCTACAGTTCACAAGAGAAGGGGGAGCATGAAAGCAAAAAAATTTCTATTCAAACGATTGCTGGCGTTTACGACGGTGACACTGCTGTCGTTTCCGCAAGCGCATTTGACCGGGATTGCCGAGGCCAAGCTCGCCTGCGGTCCGACAACCAATAAAGGCAACGATTTACCGCGCACGGTGGCAATAGCGGCAAATCCCGCGGGAACCGGAGCCCATGCGCTCGCCTCCGGTCTTGCAGCAGTGGCCAGCAAAGTCACTCAGGTATCGGCAAAAGTTCAGCCCTATAACGGTCCCAATGCATGGATGCCATTATTGGAGAGTGGCGAGGTGGAATTCGGCATCATCAACATTCTGGATTCGTACATGGCGGCCACCGGTAGCGGCAACTATAAAAAAGCTTATCCGACCATCCGTGTCGTTGCTGGCGGTGTCTTTCCGTTTACCGCGGGCCTTATAGTGCGCGACAACTCTGAGATCAAACAGATCAGCGATCTCAAAGGCAAGCGAATGGCATGGGACTACGGCGGGCACGCGATCAATCAAACTTGGCAGCTGGCGATAATGGAGGCAGGCGGGCTCAAACCCTCGGATGTCGTTCAGGTGAGAGTCTCGAACCTCAACGATGGCATCCGCGGCGTGCCCGAGGGCAAAGTTGATGCTTCGTTTACCGCCGTCGGCATCGGCATTAACGAAGAGGCCAATGCGATGGAGCCGATCCGATTTCTTGGGTTACGTAATATCGAGGGTGGGAACAAAATTCTCGCCAAGTACGGCGCCTCAGTGGTCAAGTCCGAACCGGCGGCTGGCATCAAAGGCGACACATACGTCATCGGCTATCCGCTTCACTTAGTCAGTTCGACCCAGGTAAACGACCGGACGATCTCCGTGATGCTCAAGGCCTGGTGGGACAATTTGCCGGAGCTGGAAACGATTCATCCTTTATTTAAGAAATGGAAGAAGGAGCATCAGGCGCTTACGAATTACACCGTGCCGTATCATTCCGCAGCGGTAAAATTCTACCAAGAGGCGGGCGTTTGGTCGGCTAAACAAGAGGCGCGTGCAAAAGAGATCTGCAGCTAACTTTGTCGAGGTCATGAGGCCGGGCGGCGCTCGATTAGACGTATTCAACCAAGTTGGCTGGTGTTTTGACAGACCATAAGCGACCGGGAGAATCGATTGGAGATTGAAGAAAATGTTCGCTCACGAGAGTTGAGGGGGCTTGCCGCGTGGGCGACCCAGGCTCTTCTGATCGCGATCCCCCTCTCAGGAATGTTCTTCTTGCTCGACGTGCCGCAGCGCCTCGATTGGCAGGTGTTTCATGAGCAGTACATCGGGCTCTTTCTCGCTTTGAGTCTCGGCGCGATTTTTCTTCTGATTCCCGGTTCAAGACGACACGTTCAGCGTATTCCATGGTACGACGCGCTGGCGGCGGCGCTCGGATTGTTCGTCGGCTTGTACGTTTTCGTTAAGTTTCCGGAAATCTCCAACTCTTTAGGCGACATTTATACCGAGCGGGTGATTTTGGGCGCGATCACCGTGATTCTGCTTGCGGAGGCGTGCCGGCGCCTGGTGGGCTGGCCTCTCGTCATCATTGCCAGCGTTTTTATTTTCTATGCGTTCTTCGCTTATCTGTTTCCGGGCGATTTCTACGGTCGCGGCTGGTCCATCGGCCGGCTTGCAACCTATTTATATCTCGATGCCAACGGTATTATCGGCCAGCCCCTGCAGATCGGCGCTAGTATCGTGCTGGTGTTCGTGCTGTTCGGCGAGGCGCTTTATGCCATCGGCGGCGCCGCCTTCCTCAGCGATTTTGCTTTGGCCATGATGGGTCGCTTTCGCGGCGGCCAGGCAAAGATCGCCATCGTTTCCTCGAGTTTGTTCGGCAACATCAGCGGCAGCGCGGTCGCCAACGTCGTCGTTGACGGCGCGTTCACCATTCCGATGATGAAAAAAGCCGGTTACCCGGCGCCGGTTGCCGCAGCAATCGAGGCGGTTGCTTCCACGGGCGGGCAAATCATGCCGCCTGTCATGGGGGCCGCGGCATTCCTGATCGCCGAGTATCTGGCGATTCCATACGCGCAGGTGGCGCTTGCGGCTCTAATACCGGCGTTGCTTTATTACATCGCACTGTTCATCCAGGTTGATCTGCTCGCGGCGCGCAACGGCATTCACGGTCTGCCGCCAGCCGAATTACCGCGATTGTTGCCGGTGCTGAGGCGCTCGGCCGGCTTCGTCGTGCCGCTGACAGTTCTGATCATCTGGATGTTCTTCTTAAACCGCCGGCCCGAAGTGGCGGGGCTTTTGGCGGTCGCCTCCGCGCTCGCAGTGGGCTTTCTCACTCCCGGTGTAAAGCTCGGTCCCCGCGAGCTGCTGAACATTCTGATCAATACCGGGCGGGGCATGCTGGAGATCGCCGCCATCACCGGTCTGGCCGGCGTTGTGATCGGGGTGCTTCAGCTCACCGGTCTCGGGTTTACCCTGACATTGACTTTGCTGAACGTCGGACAGAACAGCGCTATCCTGCTGCTGGTCCTGACCGCGATCGTCAGTATCATATTGGGGATGGGCATGCCGACCACAGCAGTCTACGTGTTGCTGGCGGTGCTCGTCGCTCCGGGGCTTTCTAAATTAGGCATTTTGCCCATCGCAGCTCATCTGTTCATTTTCTATTTTGGCATGCTGAGCATGGTCACGCCGCCGGTGTGTCTGGCGAGTTATGCCGCCGCATCCATTGGCAAGACCGATCCGGTTAGAACCGGGTGGGAAGCGATGCGTCTCTGCGCCATAGCCTACGTAGTGCCGTTTTTGTTTGTCTTCTCACCTGCGTTGTTGTTGATCGGGTCGTGGCATGCAGTTGCGATCTCTATTGCCACGGCTATCGTCGGCGCAGTGCTCTTGGGAATCGGCTTGGTGGGTTATTTGTTTCACCCGATCGGCGTTCTTAAACGGTTTCTTTTCCTCGTTGCCGCGGCCGGTCTACTTATTCCCGTCGTCGAGACCGGAACTTACACAAGCCTAACTTGGGCGATCAATGCAGGAGGTTTGTTACTCGCCGTGATTATGATTGTAATCGAATGGCTCGCGCGCTCGCGCCGGCAAGAATCGAAAATCGCCGCGGCAGCGAAGGCTTCCGTCGGCGGTAAATGGCTCTGAAAACGGTATCGCTGACTCTACTTAGACCGCTACTGAATTACGACACTCTCTCCAGGACGCACAGAAATCTCCCGGATCTTTGACGGAAGATCGAATGGCGCATCGATGTCGAAGCCCTTTGGGTTTTGCGCCGTACGCGAGAAAAAGCCGATAAGCTCCTGTAACAGCGGCTTAGGCAAGGGCACTCCACCGATGTCAGCCGAGCGCAAATACAATTGCCCTCTCCCTTCGCGGGTGCGCAAGAGACCTCGAGCATTTAAAGGGACTTGGCCTGATAAGTAATTAAACGGATCAATCACGCTGCGCGACTGGCGGCGCTGCTTGACTTCATCCATGTCGACCAACACCCGGGCAGCAAGCGCGCCATCGCCAATCATTGTGATCTCTGGCTCGGCCAAACCTTTGGGGATTTTTTCCTTTAGATTGAAAACCAGGTACGAGTTAGCCTCCTGTTCAGCGATTGAAAATTCCCTAGGTTTCGGCGGAGTGGCAGCGGCATTTTTCACAATCGCGTCGATTTTAGCCTGCAGGCGGTTGCCGTCCTCTTGCGATAGCGCCACCGCCAAGCTGCTCGAAGCGCATAGGGTGAAGAGAAAGATAGCCCATAAGTTGCTGCTCCAAATATTTTTCATGACCAACAGGGTACGATTTGACGGGAAGCCGCACAAGAGAGCCACTCGGACGCGGATGCGTTTACCGGCAGATTGCGGGTTTAGTCGAGCCTTGCAAATTAGAACGGGCCATAGTTAATTTGAAATCTCACCACAGTAGGAGAGATCGATGGCAGAGAATTTAAAGCCTCGTAGTCATGTCATCACCGATGGACCGGACCGCGCGCCGACGCGCGCCATGCTCAAAGCTGTCGGCTTTACCGATGATGACCTGGCGCGACCGATTGTCGGCGTCGCCAACACTTGGATCGAGATTGGGCCGTGCAATTTCCACTTGCGCCAACTGGCCGCCAAAGTGAAGGAGGGTATTCGCGCTGCCGGCGCCACGCCGATGGAGTTCAACACCGTCTCCATCTCCGACGGGATCAGCATGGGTGCCGAAGGCATGAAATGCTCCTTGATCAGCCGCGAGGTGATCGCTGATTCGATCGAGCTGGTCGCCAGGGGTAACCATTTCGATGCATTGGTATGTTTATCGGGGTGCGACAAAACCAACCCGGGCGTGGTCATGGCGCTCGCGCGGCTCAATATTCCCGGCCTGGCTCTTTACGGCGGCTCGATTGCGCCGGGCCATCTCGGCGACCGTGATTTGACGATCCAAGATGTCTTCGAAGCTGTGGGCGCGTACAGCAGCGGCCGCATCAAAGAAGAGCAATTCAAATCGGTCGAGAATACCGCATGTCCCGGCGCAGGAGCGTGTGGCGGCCAGTTTACCGCCAACACCATGTCGACGGTGATGGAGTTTCTCGGGATTTCGCCGATGGGCAGCAACGGCATTCCAGCCACCGCCGCTGAGAAGGATGAAGCGGCATTCAACGCCGGTAAGCTGGTTGTCGAGCTTTTGCGACGCGATCTGCGGCCGTCGCAGATTCTCACCCGCAAATCGATCGAGAATGCGATCGCCTCTGTTGCCGCCACCGGCGGCTCGACCAATGCGGTACTGCACCTCCTGGCGATTGCACGCGAAGCCGGTATCGAACTGAACATCGATGATTTCGACCGTATCAGCGCGCGCACGCCGCTGATTGCCGATCTAAAACCAGGTGGCCGTTTCGTTGCTAACGATCTGTACAAAGCAGGCGGCATCCAGCTGGTTGCGCAACGGCTGATGGAAGCGGGGCTGATCCATGGGGACACACTCACGGTCACCGGTAAAACCATCAAAGAGGCCGCGCAAGACGTCAAAGAGTCTTTCGGACAAGAAGTTGTGCGACCGATGGTTAATCCGCTCAAGCCCACTGGCGGATTGGTTATTTTAAAGGGTAATTTAGCCCCTGAAGGTTGCGTCGTGAAAGTCGCCGGACACGAGAGATTGATTCATAAAGGCCCGGCTCGCGTGTTCGATCGGGAGGAGGATGCTTTCGCGGCAGTGCAGAAGGGACAGATCAAAGCGGAGGATGTAGTGGTCATTCGCTACGAAGGGCCCAAGGGCGGTCCTGGAATGCGCGAGATGCTCGGGGTCACAGCAGCGCTGGTTGGCGCCGGGTTGGGCGATTCGGTAGCCCTCCTCACCGATGGGCGTTTCTCCGGGGCTACTCATGGGCTGATGGCGGGGCACGTTGCTCCCGAAGCTGCCCAGGGCGGTCCGATTGCCGCGCTACGCGACGGCGACACGATTGTTTTCGACATCGCGGCACGGCGTCTCGATGTGCACATTGCAGAGGAAGAAATGAACGCGCGTTTACGGCAATGGAAGCCGCCGGCGCCGCGATACACTAGCGGTGTCATGGCCAAATACGCCAAACTGGTTTCCTCCGCTTCAGAGGGAGCTGTTACGCTCTAGCAGTCTAGATAAACCAGGTAGTTAATTTCGATGCGGCTGAACCGACCGGCACGTGGAAAACGAGAGTTTGCTGAAAACTCTATTTGCAGGCTGCTCAAAAAGAGTTAGATCCGAGGCGCGAGAGAATCGGGGAGCGGAGGCGTACTAGCGAGTACGTTGTAGCGAGACGATCGAGCGCAACGAAGGATATGACTCTTTTTCAGCCGCCTGCTACAGGCGCCGGGAAGAAGGTTAATATGGCGGAATGGACTCTATGGGCGACACTTTTCACTTTAGGCACAGCGCTGGCAATCCTGTCATTGTACCTTATCTGCCGTGAGCGCTTCGAAACCATGAATAATCGGATTGCCACATTAGAGAAAGAGCTTGAATTGGCACGAGTGCGCGAGGAAGCAAACGAGAAGAACCTGAGCAAAATTCTCGACGCTGTGATGGAATTACGTGGATCCACCGAGAGTCACTTGGAGAATCTGCGCCATGGTTTGGATCAATTACGGGCGGAAAACTACTCGCAGCAATCTGTCGATGCCGCATAAAAAGGGACAACGAATATGCGGCTGATGGATAAGTGGGTTCCCGTGAAGATTGCGTTTAAAGCTCTCGCCCTAAAATCCCACTGATCTGCCGCAGGAACTTACAGCCGTAAGCTGAAGAGCAAACTCCCGACACGCGCTCGTGGAGACTCGAATTCGTTTCAGCGAAGCGATCACCAAGCCGGGCGGCAAATCCTCATATCTACCCTCGGTGAAACGAGTTATTTGGGCTGCGGTGTTTGCGCGGGTTTCGCCGGTGCCGCCGGTTTGGCTGGCTGCGGCGAGCTGGATGTCACTGAGGGTTGGATATTGAGTATCTTGATATCAAACAGAAGCGTCTTGCCGGCCATCGGATGGTTTAGATCCAGCACAACGGTTTTTTCTTTAATCTCGTGAACGCGCACCGGGATCTCTTGCCCATGCGGCCCTTTGGCGGCCAGGGTTGCGCCTACTTTCAAACCATTAGCCGGAATCTGTTCCTTGGGCACCTCTTGAAAAGCTTTCGAATCGACGAAGCCATAGGCATCTTCAGGTTTAACTTTGACCCGTTTTTCGCCGCCAACCTTCATGCCGGTCAATTCTTTCTCAAGACCGGGAACAATTTGTTTACTGCCATGGGTGTATTTGAGCGGATCTTTTCCTTTGTTCGATTCAATGAGCTTGCCGTCTTCCTCGGATAGCGAATATTGAAGGCTGACGACCGAGCCATCCTTCACTATTTTCTCCTGTTTGGATTTTTCTGCGGATCGAAGAATTGCCGGCGACGCAACGCCGAGAATGGCCAGCGCCGCGGCCAGCGAAACTAATTTCGTGCGCATGAATACTCCTCTTGATTGAACGACTGCGATCGAGCAGCTCAGGTCAGGGTATACATTGGAATCGCGGAACTCAACAAACTGGCGTTTCTGGTCCGTGGTCCGTCAAATGAACGATCTGCTCCTGTTCGCGCTATGCGCCAGCTATGTGCTATGTGATCGAAAAAGGCCACCCGCTGAAACTCGTCGACCGAGCTCATGCGGTGCATCAGAACGGTCGCTCAACTAACGCAGCGCGGAATCACTCGATCGC
>JAICEJ010000131.1 GCA_025924215.1 Candidatus Binatia bacterium | reverse complement strand
GGACCGGTTCTTACACCGCGATGAGTATCATCGATAAATTGAGCAAGGGGATTATGTTGGCCGATTTGATCGTCTTGATTGGCAGTCTTGACGTGGACGCGCCAGAAATTGACCGGTAAATCTAATTCGAAGATCATGCAAGCTTACCTTGACCAATTGATGAGCGACGGCGCTTTTGCCGGAATTCCCAAAGAGGTGGTTTACACCCTCGGCATGCTGCTGGCAGCGTTTGTAGTGTTGTCGGTTTTCGTAGCGCCCCTGGCCGGTGTAACCAGCTGGCTGGAACGGCGAGTCTGGGCCAGGATGCAGTCCCGTGTCGGACCCAACCGTGTAGGGCCGCAGGGAATATTGCAGTGGTTGGCCGACGGCATCAAAAATCTTCTAAAAGAGGACATCATCCCTGCCGCAGCCGATTCGAAGCTGTTTTCACTTGCGCCTTACATCGTCTTCATGGGATTTCTTTGCAGTTTCGTGGTCATTCCATTCGGCGGGCAACTCATCGTTGCGGATTTAAATATCGGTATTCTCTATCTTTTGGCTGTGACTTCGCTCGTAGTTGTCGGCATTCTGATGGCGGGTTGGGCCTCCAATAACAAATGGTCTCTGCTTGGCGGGATGCGCTCCGCAGCGCAAATCGTCAGCTATGAAATTCCTGCCGGATTGTCAGTGCTGATGATCGTTTTCTTGGCCGGCACTCTGAGTATGCAGGGTATCATACAAGGACAAGGCTGGGCGCCATGGGACTGGTACCTATTCCATAATCCATTTACTTTCGCTGGATTCTTTCTTTACTTCACTGCGGCTTTAGCTGAAGGAAACCGCACCCCCTTCGATATACCGGAAGCCGAATCGGAACTGGTGGCGGGATACGTTACCGAATATAGCGGCATGCGTTTTCTTTTTTTCTTTTTCGCGGAATGGGGCAATCTTTATGTAATCGGCGCGGTTGCCACCACCTTGTTTTTGGGCGGGTGGCAGGTCCCGCCACTGGGAATCTTTGAGAATAGCCCGATCCTGTTGGCGCTTGCCCAGTTCACCACGTTTTTTCTGAAGGCTTATCTTTGGGTGTTTGTTGCGATGTGGATCCGGGCGACCCTACCGCGGGTTCGTGTAGATCAGTTGATGTCGATGTGCTGGAAGTACATGGTTCCGCTATCCTTCATCTGTCTCTTGGGAACGGTCGCATTCATGTTTGTGCCGGCTAATCTGCAACGGATAATCAGCGCTGCCATGTTTGGACTGGGCGTTGCCATAATCATCATTTTCTTACTCCGGGTAAGCTTCCAAATCCGCCAGGCCAAGCCGGAGCTTTACTTCAAGCCGCACATTTAATTTGGGGGGTTATGGGAGTTGTCAGTTACATAAGGGATGTCAAGGATACGGTAAAGTCGGTCTTCGAGGGGCTGTCGATTACCTTCTCACACTTGGTACGACGTCCGATGACGATCCAGTACCCGGATAAGATCCCGATACCAATTCAGGAGACGTTGCCGCTCCGTTACCGTGGAATTCTGGAAGTCGATCTTGATATTTGCACCGGCTGCTTGGCTTGCGAGCGCGTCTGTCCGATCACTTGTATCACTATCGGCATCGACATGAACAAGGAGACCAAGCAGCGCCAGTTCACGCACTTCGACATCGACATTTGCAAGTGCATGTATTGCGGCCTGTGCTCGGAAGTTTGTCCGACCGGGTCGATTCGTCACTCGCAGGAATTCGAAGGAGCCAGTTACAATCCCGCTGGCCTTGTGCGCCACTTCGCGCCCGAGCCGTCTGCACTATACAAACCCAAAAAGGGCGGGGAAACGGATCCTACCCTGGTTGTCAAGGTGGACATCGGACAAAAGTATTTAGATGAATTTGCCACGCCCGATGGCGGAGCCGCGGCAGATGACAAATAGTTGGTGACGCGGGGCGGAGGCTGGTCGTTCCCCGATACCCCTTGATACCAAATCAATCTTCCTGTATTTCAGCCAAAAGTCTTCTGCCTTTCTGTTCCAAAATTTAACCAAGCATGGATATCTCAACGGCGGTTTTTTATCTGATCGCGATCATCACCGTGGGTTCCGCCGCGGTGGTGGCGTTTTCACCAAACATTATTTATTCGGCCTTTTCGCTGCTTGGAACTTTTGCCGGAGTTGCCGGCCTCTATGTTTTTCTTGGCGCCGATTTCGTCGCAGGGGTGCAGGTGCTTATCTATGTCGGCGGTATCTTGGTCCTCATCCTGTTTGCGGTGATGCTGACGCATCGCATCACCGACGTTGAGATCACCAACCGCGCCGCCGGCCGAGTTCCCGGTTTGCTGATCGTCGGCGTCTTCTTGGTCATTCTAATCCAAACCATTCGCGAGACTCCTTGGGTGAGGGTAAAGGAAGTTGCCCATCAACCGACTACTGCCAAAATTGGTGACCTGTTCCTGGAGAACTATTTGCTGCCATTTGAACTGGCTTCTTTGGTGCTGCTCGCCGCGATGATCGGCGCGGTGGTTCTTTCCCGCAAGGAGATCAAAGAATAGCCATGGTCTTTTCACCCAACGAGCTGAATTCCTACCTTATCATCGGCGCGGTTCTCTTCTCGCTAGGCCTGCTCTGTGTTCTTACGCGGCGCAATGCGATTAGTGTTTTGATGGGTGTCGAGTTGATTCTCAATAGCGCCAACATCAACTACGTTGCTTTTTCCCATTTCGGCAGCGGAAATCTGGACGGCCAGATCTATGCCATGTTCGTGATCATGCTTGCCGCGGCCGAAGCCGCGGTCGGCTTAGCCATCGTCTTGGCGATCTTCCAGCTTTTCCACACGATCGATGTTGAAGCCGCAGAAACTCTCAGAGAATAGCGTGCATGTTGTAGGATAGAAGAGCTCCATGGACCAACCCATACAGACCGATTTCCTACGTTGGATTATATTCCTGCCTTTGATTGGCGCGATCATCAATGGTCTGCTGGGCTTCAAGATCCAAAAGCGAATGGGCAAGAGCGCAATCGCCGTCATCGCTTGTGCGCCCGTGATCATCGCCTTTGCGCTATCGGTGATCGCTTTTCTTCAACTCAAGACGCTTCCTCCCGAGCAGCGGTTTCTAATCGATAATCTTTACAGATGGATCGATCTCGGCTCGCTCAAAGTGGATATGGCTTTTTTGGTGGATCCACTTTCCGCGGTGATGATTCTGATTGTGACCGGCATCGGCGGATTGATTCACATCTACGCCACCGGTTACATGCACGACGATGAAGGGTTTTGGCGTTTCTTCGCCTATCTAAATCTGTTTACTGCCGCGATGCTGACTTTGGTCCTTGGCGACAGTTTGTTGCTCATGTTTGTCGGTTGGGAGGGCGTGGGCTTGTGCTCCTATGCATTGATCGGTTTTTGGTACCAAGATCACGCCAATGCCCGGGCTGGAAATAAGGCGTTCATCGTCAACCGGGTCGGCGATTTTGGCTTTGTCCTCGGAATGTTTTTGCTATTCTGGACTCTCGATGCCCAGGGCCACGGGACCCTAACTTTCCGCGAAATGGCAAGATGGGCATCGAGTCTCGAAGGACAGACGATCTGGGGTTTCAGCGTCGCAACGGTCGCAACCCTCTTCTTATTCGTCGGAGCTACAGGTAAGTCCGCGCAGATACCTCTTTACGTTTGGCTTCCCGATGCCATGGCCGGGCCAACTCCAGTCAGCGCCTTGATCCATGCCGCCACGATGGTCACTGCCGGCGTTTACATGACTGCCCGGCTGAATGTCTTTTTCTCCATGGCGCCGTTTACTTTGCAGCTCATTGCGGTAATCGGCGTGATGACGGCTCTTTTAGCCGCGACAATTGCACTGACCCAAAACGACATCAAGAAAGTACTGGCTTATTCCACGGTAAGCCAGCTGGGCTACATGTTCATCGGAATCGGTGTCGGTGGCTATGCCGCCGCGGTATTCCACTTGATGACTCATGCGTTCTTCAAAGCTTGTTTGTTCCTCGGCGCCGGCAGCGTCATTCACGCCATGCATCACGAACAAGACATGCGCAAGATGGGCGGCCTCAAAGGTTACATGCCGCTAACGTTTTTCACTTTCTTGATTTCAGTATTGGCAATCGCGGGGACGCCGGGAACCGCTGGATTTTTCTCTAAAGACGAAATTCTTTGGCTGGCCTTCTCGAACCACCATCCGGTGATATGGGCCTTAGCGGTCGTCGGCGCCGGCATGACGGCTTTTTATATGTTTCGCCAACTTTTTATGGTCTTCTTCGGCGAGTGCCGGGCCGATCATCACACCCAAGAACATCTGCATGAGTCGCCCAGGGTGATGACCCTGCCACTGGTCATTTTAGCCGCGGGCGCGTTGTTAGCTGGCTGGATTGGCTTGCCAGCGGTTTTTGGCGGCAGCCAATTTGCCGAGTGGCTCGAACCGGTGATTGCGCATGGTGAGCATCATGGCTCGCACGCGCTCGAACTGGGCTTGATGGGGGTCTCTATTGCGGTTGCTGCTACCGGAGCATTGCTCGGTTATCTGATGTACTACCGCGGCGCGCTTTCACCCGATCGCTTCGCGGCTCTTGCGGGTGGAGCCTTTTATCGTTTGTTCCATAACAAATGGTACTTGGATGAAATCTACCAGGCCGTTTTCGTCAACGGCACCTTACTGCTCGCGCAGCTCTTTTCCGCGTTCGATAAGTATGTGGTGGATGGGATCGTCAACGGCACGGCGAGCTTGACTCGTTTCGTTTCGTGGCTGAACGGGCTATTCGATAACTACATCGTCGATGCTTTGGTCAATGCCCTTGCTAATTTCACCTTCTGGGCGGGCAATAAATTCCGCAGAGTTCAAACGGGTAACATCAACAGCTATCTCTATGGAATTCTCATCGCAGTGGTGCTCGCCATCATCATCAAGTTACGTTACTGGAGCTGAGTTTTAACTGGAGAATGTAGAAGATGGAACAGAGCGTTCTCACGTATATGATTTTTATTCCTCTTGCCGGGGCGGTCGTTGTGCTGTTGCTGCCGAGCAAGGGATACAATTTGATTCGCTGGGTTTCGGCGGCAGCGACTGTGCCGTCCTTACTGATGGGCTGCTGGCTATACGCCAACTTTGACACCACCCAAAGCGGATTTCAGTTTGTTCAGAAGCTGCCATGGATCCCCGCTTACAACATCCAATACTTCGTCGGTGTCGATGGTCTCAGCATTTCTATGATTCTGCTGACGGCTCTGCTGAGCTTCCTGTGTATCTTTGCGTCGTTTGGCATCGATCGAGGCGTGAAGGGATACTTCGCGCTTTTCCTCATGCTCGAAGCGGGAATGATGGGCGTTTTCGCTGCTCTGGACTTTTTTCTTTTCTACATTTTCTGGGAAGTCATGTTGCTACCTATGTACTTCCTGATCGGCATATGGGGCGGGCCGCGGCGTGAGTATGCCGCTATCAAGTTTTTTCTTTACACCCTCTTTGGCAGCGTGCTGATGCTGCTGGCGATGTTGGCGCTCTATTTTAATACCAATCCGAACACTTTCGATATGACGGTAATGATGGCGCAGGCCAACACCTACAGCACGCAAGTTCTTCCCTTTTGGCCGTTCACTGATTTGCGTTGGGGTTTCCAGCACGTAGTTTGGATTGCTTTGTTCATCGGCTTTGCCATCAAGATCCCGGCTTTTCCATTTCACACCTGGCTTCCTGACGCGCACGTCGAGGCACCGACCGCGATATCGGTTATTCTCGCAGGCGTGCTTCTAAAAATGGGCACTTATGGGATTCTGCGAATCAACTACCCGATGATGCCGGTAGCAACCGCCGATATGGCCTATTGGCTCCTGGGCGCGCTCGGCGCGTGGAATATCATATATGGCGCGTTGTGCGCCATGGCGCAAACCGATCTCAAGAAATTGGTCGCATATTCCAGCGTCAGCCATATGGGATACGTGATGCTCGGCATGGCGAGTTTTACCACTCAAGGAATCAATGGCGCGGTGTTGCAGATGTTCAATCACGGCACAATCACTGCCATGCTCTTCCTTCTGGTTGGAGTCATCTACGATCGGGCGCACCATCGCGATATCGATGGTTTTGGCGGTCTGGCCGCGGTGATGCCTCTGTATACAGGCGTTACCGCGCTGGCGGTTTTTGCTTCGATGGGTTTGCCCGGGCTTTCCGGATTTATCTCGGAGGTACTGGTTTTGCTCGGCACATGGCAGAAATATCCAGTGCTGGCGATCCTTGGCGCTACCGGTGTGATTCTTACGGCGGGGTATTTACTATGGACCATACAGCGTGTTTATCTCGGCCCGGTCAATGAAAAATACATAGCGCTCCCGGAGGTCAACAGCCGCGAATTATTCACCTTAATCCCGCTTGGAGCCATTGTTATTCTGGTTGGAGTTTATCCCAGCGTAGTTCTGGATCTATTGCGCGCCTCGCTCGACAACATTAACCAGATTGTCGTTCCCCATCTGCCTTCTTAGCCGACTATGGATCTGAACAACTTAGAGAGTCTGAGTTTTTCTGGCCCGGAGCTGATCCTTACGGGAACTATCATATTGCTTATCGTTCTGGACTTGTTTATTCGCAACAAGCGTAATCTAGCGGTAGTAGCAATTATCGGGTGCGTAGCGTCGTTGTTGTCTGCCTTTGATCTTTATACCGCGCCGCAGGGCTGGCTCTTCCATCGCATGGTTGTGCTCGACAATTTCTGCCTTTTTTTTAAAATCGTCACTCTGCTGGCGGCGATTTGCGCGATCTGGATGTCGCTCGGCAGCGCTGAAATCAAGCAGGTTTATCAGGGTGAATATTATACCCTTCTACTGACATGCGCTCTGGGTATTTTTTTCATGGCCTCGTCGAGTAATCTTCTGACCGCCTACCTATCGCTCGAACTGGTAAGTTTAACCTCTTACGTTCTCACCGGCTTTTTACCGAGAAACCGGCGCTCGAGCGAGGCCGCGCTGAAATACCTGATTTACGGCGGCGTCGCTTCAGGAACGATGATTTACGGCATGAGCTGGATCTTCGGAATGACCGGCAGCCTTGACTATGCGGCGATTCAACAGATGCTGGCAAAAACCGAGGTCAATAAGGCAGGCTTGTTCATGTCCTTCATGTTCGTATTTGCCGGTTTCGGATACAAAATAGTTTTCGTGCCCTTTCACATGTGGTCGCCGGATGTTTACCAGGGGGCGCCGACACCGTTTACGGCGTTTCTTTCGGTGGCCTCTAACGCCGCAGGCCTGGCGATCTTGATCCGGTTTTTTTACCCCGGCATCTCCGCCGTTTCAGCCGCTGGCGACTGGGCGTTTTTACCGGGCGTTGAGTGGCCTCAGATCCTGTTGTTCGCCAGCATGATCACCATGACCGTGGGCAATCTTTGCGCTCTCAATCAAAGAAACTTAAAGCGCATGTTGGCCTATTCGGGCATCGCTCATGCCGGATACATGTTGATGGGATTGGCGATACTGACTAATGACGGCCTTAGCGCCATCCTGTTTTATATTGTCGTTTACCTGATCATGAACGTCGGCGCCTTCTTGGTGGTTGCTATGGTGGCTAATCATATCGGCAGCGAAGATATCGATGGCTATCGCGGGCTAGCTTGGCGCGGCGCGGTAGTGCCGGCAGTTTGCTTTTCCATTTTCCTGTTTTCGCTCACCGGCCTGCCTCCTTTCGCCGGATTCATAGGCAAATTTTTTCTCTTTGCCGCGGTTTTGAAGGAAGGCGGAGCCTTTATCATCCTGGCGTTGGTCGCCGTAGCGAACAGCGTCATCTCGCTGTATTATTATGCCAAGGTCGTTAAGGTGATGTTTTTGGATACTCCCGATCCCGGCGATAAAGCGGTCGCTATTGCCGGCCACAACTTTACTTTGATGGTACCGTTGGCGGTTCTAACCGTTGTTTTGGGAATCTATTTCTCGCCGCTAAGCCAATACACCACGCAATCACTGCGTTTTTTTATCAAATAAATACACAAGGCTTGTGCGCCGGTTTGCTTCAGACTGACTCCGTGGCGGAACGCATCACGTGACCGGAATCATGATGTGAGTTTGGTACGGTTTGCGCTGGATTAATCGTTCATACCAAGCGGTGAGATTTTTCTGTTTGGGCCGTTCAATCGGCAGGTTGAACCAACGATGCGCCCAAACCCCTAGGGGGATATCACCGATCGAGAATTCGTCGCCGGCTAAATATTTATTTCCCTCCAGATGGTTCTCAACGATCTGCCATGCTTGAGAGCTCTTGTCCAAGGCAGTTTCAATTGCTTTGGGGTCGCGTTTGTCTGCCGGCGTCCGAATGGTCGCAAAAAAGAGCGGTACGATGATCGGATTGAATGTGGAAAGCTGCCAGTCCATCCATCGATTGGCATTGGCCCGGCCTTCCGGTGTCGACGGCAGGAGTCTTCCGTGGCCGTATTTTTCGACTAGATAGCGCATGATCGAGTTGGACTCCCAGAGAACAAAGTCGCCGTCTTGTATGGTCGGCACTAAGCCGTTAGGGTTCATATCCCGATATGCTTGGTCTTTATTACCGCCAAATTTTCCACCCCAGTCTACCCGATTAAATTCCAAACCAATCTCGCCGCAGCACCAAAGCACCTTTTGCACATTAGATGAGTCTGTGCGGCCCCAAATCTTGAGCATAGATACCTCCGCTTGTCGCTGTACTCAGTTCAGTCTCTTATCACTACTCCGGCTATAGCGACAACCAGGAAAATATCTGATCGGAACGAATATCCTATACGTTATTGCTATAACCTCTACCGTTTCGATCACATTTCTGCTAGATCAAAGAAGTTTAATTTTGTCGAAAGTGTTGACGTCATGTTGCAGCAAATCAGTATCTTAGGTCTGACTTTTATCACTCTCATTCTAGGCGCTCCCGGCGTGGGCCGGGCTAAGAGTGCGGTAGAGGGGCAAAAGCTTTATATGACCTACTGTTCGAGCTGTCATGGAGATAAAGGGCGAGGCGATGGGGCAGCAGGAAAAGCGCTCCCGGTAAAGCCCGCGGACCATACCGATGGCAAGCTAATGAACTCGTTGTCCGACGAATTCCTTATGACTATCATCACCAAAGGCGGTCCGGCTGTGGATAAGTCTTCTTTTATGCCTGCCTGGGGTGGCGTTTTGAAAGATAAGCAGCTGCAGGATTTACTTGCGTACATAAGGAGCATCGCGATTCCGCCTAAAGCATCAGGTAAGTAGAAATTTTCTTTTCACCCCCTTGACGATTCGCTAAGCGAGATTAAATTGTTGGCCAACCAATGTGTCCCTTCGGGACACGTAAATTCAACTATTTCAGGAGGAAAGATGGCAACCAAGATTCGTCCCCTACATGATAGGGTGATAGTGAAGCGCATCGAGGAGGAGGAGAAATCCAAGGGCGGCATCATTATTCCGGACACGGCCAAGGAAAAGCCGCAGGAAGGAAAGGTCGTCGCCGCTGGTCCTGGTAGACAGGATGACGGCAAGGTTATACCCCTGGGAGTGAAGCCAGGCGATAAGATTCTTTTTGGCAAATATTCTGGCACGGAAATCAAGCTTGATGGCGAGGAACATCTGATCATGCGCGAAGATGACATCCTCGGTGTAATTGAATAAGGAGGCAATAGGAAGATGGCTGCAAAAGATGTTCGCTTTAGTGAAGAGGCCCGAAGTAGGGTTCTGCGCGGTGTTAATTTATTGGCTGATACGGTTATCGTGACTTTGGGCCCCAAGGGTCGTAACGTCTGCCTGGAGAAATCCTGGGGTGCTCCGACTATCACAAAGGACGGTGTCACGGTTGCGAAAGAAATTCAGCTGGAAGACAAGTTCGAAAACATGGGCGCCCAGATGGTAAAGGAAGTGGCTAGTAAGACTTCCGATATCGCCGGCGACGGAACCACGACGGCTACGGTTTTAGCCCGTGCCATCTTCAGCGAGGGCCTCAAGCTCGTTGCCGCCGGCCATGATCCAATGAGCATCAAGCGCGGCATAGATAAGGCCGTTGCAAAGGTGGTGCAGGATCTCAAATCCATATCCAAACCGACTCGCGATCGAGGCGAAATCGCCCAGGTCGGGACGATTTCTGCAAATAACGACAAAACGATCGGCGATATTCTGGCAGAGTCTATGGACAAAGTCGGTAAAGAGGGCGTGATCACGGTGGAGGAAGCCAAAGGCTTGGAAACCACGCTCGATCTCGTCGAAGGAATGCGATTCGACCGTGGCTATCTCTCGCCTTACTTCGTCACTGATCCGGAACGGATGGAATGCGTTTATGAAGATGCCTACATCCTGATTCACGAGAAAAAGATTTCCAGCATGAAGGATCTTCTGCCGGTACTGGAAAGCGTCGCCAAAACAGGCCGGCCTTTAGTGATCATCGCCGAAGAAGTAGAAGGCGAAGCGCTTGCAACCTTAGTGGTCAATAAGATTCGAGGTATCTTGAAGGTGGTCGCGGTCAAAGCCCCAGGTTTTGGCGACCGGCGCAAGGCTATGCTCGAAGACATCGCTATACTGAGCGATGGTAAGATGATCGCCGAAGAATTGGGTATCAAGCTCGAGAACGTGACGATCAAGGATCTCGGTCGCGCCAAACGAGTGATTATCGACAAGGACAACACGACTGTCGTAGAAGGGGCCGGTAAGAAATCAGCGATCGAGGGACGTATATCTCAAATTCGAGCGCAGATTGAAGAAACTACGTCCGACTACGACCGGGAAAAACTTCAGGAGCGGTTGGCCAAACTGGCTGGCGGCGTGGCTGTCATCAAGGTGGGTGCTGCGACTGAAGTTGAGATGAAAGAAAAAAAAGCACGTGTAGAAGATGCGCT
This sequence comes from Candidatus Binatia bacterium, assembly GCA_025924215.1. Lineage (GTDB taxonomy): Bacteria > Desulfobacterota > Binatia > UBA9968 > UBA9968 > WHTF01. The sequence continues at coordinate 171 of JAICEJ010000131.1, read as the reverse complement.
GCACGCAACCCGCGCAGCGGTCGAAGAAGGTATCGTGCCGGGCGGCGGTGTTGCTCTGATTCGAGCGTCGGCGGGTCTTGGCAGCCTTGCCGTATCGGAAGACGAGAGGGTGGGTGTTCGGATAATACAAAAAGCGCTCGAAGAACCGATCCGCTGGATTGCACAGAACGC
>JAICEJ010000130.1 GCA_025924215.1 Candidatus Binatia bacterium | reverse complement strand
TTCGCAAAGACGCTCCTTGATCAGAACATTAAGGGCGAACGCGGCGCCAACGAGTTCTACCGAAAACTTCTGGAGGCAACGCACGGAAAGGACCCGGCATCGTATAGTATGGTGCTGCAAATCCTTCAGGATGAAGTGGAGCACGAAGAAGACCTGCAAGCGCTCTTTGAAGATCTCGAGATGATGCTGAAGAAATGAGGACTAAAACAATCAAAGGAGGAATGCTTATGCCAGAACAAAGTATCAACATGCCTGACCGCGGTAGCGAAAGCGAGAATCCGGCAATCCCCTCGCCGACTCCCAAGAGGACTCGACCCAGGACGAACAAGGACTGGTGGCCGAATCAGATCGACCTGTCGATTCTCCACGCGCACTCTCCTTTGTCCGATCCGATGGGAAAGGATTTCAATTACGCGGAGGAGTTCAAAAAACTTGACGTCGAAGCGCTGAAGCGGGACCTCATTAAGCTGATGACGACGTCGCAGGACTGGTGGCCGGCCGACTACGGCCACTATGGCCGCTCTTTATCCGGATGGCCTGGCATGCCGCGGGCACGGCGGACGGCTTGCGCATCGTCCGCCCGGCTCTACCTTGCAACAATTTCGAGCCCCCCAAATTCTAAACCAGCGAGGCAATGTGGCAAATTCCGCTTGCTGACCGCCGGACTTTTCAACCATCCGGCTACTTCCGCATCACGCCGCTTAGTCCTTCTTGAAGATTTGCTGGGATAGGTAGTTTTGCAGTCCCAACTCTTCGATCTGATGCAGCTGCGTTTCGATCCAGTCGATGTGATGTTCCTCGTCAACGACGATATGTTCGAGCAGCTCACGGGTGGCGTCGTCTTGATGTTCGAGGCACGCTTTGATTCCCGGTTTGAGAATTGTAAGTGCCGCTTGCTCGAGGCCGCGATCGTTTTCTAATTGCTGCTTGACGTTCGATCCGAGTTGGATCTTGTCATAGGCTTGAACATTCGGCACGCCCTCGAGAAAGAGAATTCGTTCTATGATCTGGTCAGCATGCTTCATCTCGTCAATCGACTCTTTCCAGTGGACGTTGGCGAGCACTTCATAGCCCCAGTTTCTGCACATTTTCGCGTGAATGAAATATTGGTTAACGCCGGTGAGCTCCTTGCGCAATACCTCGTTCAACACTTTGATGACATCGGGATTCCCTTTCATACCTCGTGCTCCTCGTTTGCGATGTTATCTAATCTCATACACAGCAATCACGGAAGCACAAGACCAAAAGAATGCCGCAGTTGCGCTAAATTTTGAATAGGTTCCCGACGTTATCCGTCGTGATTTGTGCGACCTCTTCCAGCGAAACGGCTTTTATTTTGGCCATAGCCTCGGCGACCAACCTCACGTACGCTGGCTCATTACGCTTGCCGCGATGCGGCACCGGAGTGAGATAAGGAGAGTCGGTTTCGATAAGCATTTTTTCTAAGGGCACTCGCCGCACGACATCACGCAGAGGCTCTGCATTTTTGAACGTAATAATTCCGGTAAAGGAAAGATAAAATCCTAAATCCAAGTAGGCGCGGGCAGCCTCATAATTCCCGGTGAAGCAATGGAGAACGCCGCCCAGATCGCCATTTCCTTCGGAGCGTAGAAGTTGAACAGCATCCTGCGCGGCATCGCGTTCGTGGACGACGAGCGGCAATCCGGTCTCTCGCGCGAGTTGAATAAAGTCGGCAAACACTCGCCGCTGAACCTCATGCGGCGAATGACTGTAGTAATAGTCCAGACCCGTTTCCCCGACTGCGATCACTTTCGGATGCACAGTCAGATCTCGCAAGCTTCTTAATTCTTCTGGCCCGACATCCTTTGCATCATGCGGATGCATGCCGACGGTTGCATAAACGTTGTCATAGGAATTGGCTAGCGCCACAGCATCATGATTGCTCGATAGGTCGCCGGCGCCGCCGACCGCGATAATCTTATCGATTCCCGCCTCGCGTGCGCGCGCGATTATCGCTTCAACCTCGCCGGCGTATTCCTGACCCTGTATATGGGCGTGACTATCGATCAACATAATCTGGAACTGCTACTTCTTGGGATCGGGTTTGCGCGCGGCAACAAAACTTTCGATGGATTTACCTTAACTGGTAAACTCGAGCCTGCCAGTCTCCGGAATAATCACGCGCGGGAACAAGGCTTTCGGCGGATTTACCTTGTGGCCGGCACTGAAGCCTTGCCCCCAAGGGGATTTCAAGCTGTCATCGTCAATTGCGAGCATGTTGCGCATTTTTATGGCGGTGTCCGGCATAAATGGTGCGAGCACTCGAGTCAATGTACGCACAACTTCAAGAAGATGATGCAGCACTTCACCGACACGGGACTTTTTACTTTCATCTTTGATCATAGTAAACGGCGCGGTTTGTACGACATAGCGATTGGCGTGGTCGAGCGCCAACCACACAGCTTCTAATGCCCGATGAAATTGCAATTCTTCCATCTGAAGCTTCAGGTCATGTTCTGCAGCCGTGAATCTGTCACGGAGTTCAACATCTTCTTTTGCCCAGCTCGCGCTCAGCGGTTGTACCACACCGTCAAAATATTTATGCTGCATCGCCAACGCCCGGCTGACAAAGTTACCAAGATTGTTGGCTAAATCGGCGTTAATTCGTGTTACCACGGCCTCTTCTGAAAACTTCGCGTCTTGACCGAAGGCCATTTCGCGCAGCAGAAAATAACGGAACGAGTCTATGCCGAAGCGCGCTTTCATCTCTAATGGCCGGATCACGTTGCCGAGAGTCTTGGACATCTTGGCGGAGTCCATCACCCAATAGCCGTGCACATGAAGATGATCGTAAAGCGGCAACCCGGCGGCCATCAGCATGGTAGGCCAGTATATCCCGTGCGGTTTTAAAATATCCTTGGCGATCAGGTGATTAGCCTTGGGCCAGAAGAACGCCACCGAAGCACCGGCCCGATGTTCCAAAGCGCTTACGTAATTAAGAAGCGCGTCGAACCAGACATAAGTGACATATTGGGCATCAAAGGGGAGCGGAATGCCCCACTGCAAACGGCTGATCGGTCGCGAAATGCACAGATCTTCGAGCGGCTCACGTAAGAAAGCTAAAACCTCCGCACGATAACGCTCTGGTCTAATCAAATCGGGCTTCGATTGTATCGCCTCGATCAATGGCTGCTGGTATTTGCTCATGCGAAAGAAATAGTTCGTTTCGCTAATATATTCTGGCTCCTTCTGATGGTCGGGGCATTTCCCATCGAGCAGCTCCTTTTCAGTGTAGAACCGTTCGCAGCCATAGCAGTAAAATCCGCCGTATTTGCCGAAGTAAATGTCGCCTTTGCGGTAAATCTGTTGCAAGACAGTTTGAACAAAATCTATGTGGTAAGTATCCGTTGTGCGGATAAAATGATCGTAAGCGATACCGCATTGATCCCACGTTGAACGAAATAGATTGCTGATGCGATCGGCATAGGCCTTCGGCTCCGTGCCATTCTCCTTTGCCGCTTGTGCAATCTTGTCACCATGCTCATCGGTACCGGTGAGAAAGAAAGTCTGATGTCCAGCGGCACGGTAATAGCGATTTAGAGTGTCTGCGATCACCGTCGTATAAGTATGGCCCAAGTGCGGCTCGGCATTCACATAATAGAGCGGCGTGGTGATGTAGATTCTGTCCATCAGGGTCTTTCGACAGCTCGCAGCAACAGATCCTCGAGCACCATCCGCCGGTTAACGTTTCTTTGAATCAGCTGTGATGCCTCTCCCGTCTTGGATAACAACGAGAATAGATCATCCTCGGAGATGCCAGCCGCCTGTTCTGCTATTTGCGGCAGCATATCAATATTAACAATATGATCCGTTACGTGAGCGATTCGGAAGCTTAGTAAATCACGATACCAAAGTCCCGCCCATTCTAAAAATTTTAGCGTCTCCTCACGATTTCCGGCGAGCGTTTCGGCTGCGTTTAAGGCTGCGCGGTAGTCTCCCGCACTTAAGGAGGACAGCGTCTTCATCCACTCCAGCCTCTTTTCGATCATCTTTTCCTTATCGATCTTGGTTACCGCGCCTAAACTTCCCATCGCCAAAGCGGCGAGGAATTCCGCCTGCTCCTTGGTTTTACCCTTGCGGGAGATTAAAAAGCTGACCATCAGCTGCCGTGGCAGTGCGGCGAAAGAAAGAGCGAAAGTGCGCGAGCGCACCGTCGGGAGCAGACCTCCAGCGTTAGATGCGATCAGGATCAAGACGCAGCCCTGCGGCGGCTCTTCCAATGTCTTCAGCAATGCATTCTGTGCAGCCCAATTCATCAAAGTCGCGGGATCGATAATCGCCACTTTTTGGCGACCGGAAAAGGACCGAAGACTGAGCGCTTTCTCGAGTTCGCGCACCTGCTGGATGCTGATATCTTTCTTGTTGGATAGAGGCTCCAAGATGCGGACATCAGCATGATTGCCTGTTTGAATGGCCCGACAGGCACCGCAGGCGCCACAGAAGTCAGTCTCCAGCTCCGCGCAATGGATCGCCTGAGCCATGGCCAGTGCAAGAGTTCTCTTGCCAATTCCATCAGGACCGATAAATAGATATGCCTGATGCAATCGGCCGGTGAGGAAGGATTGGCGCAACGTTTCTAATTGTTTTTCGTGACCGACGATTTCGGAAAGGCCCATGGTTCGTTGTACTAGTTTTTAGCTTGACAAATCTAGTCTCCGGTCGACAATCTCTTTGACCGCTGCGAATACTTCTTGCTCCGATCGCGAAGCATCAATGACATAAAATCGCGCCGGTTCCGCTCGCGCTAAATCTAAAAAGCCTCGACGCACTTTTTCGTGAAATTCTAGATTTTCGTTTTCAAAACGATCATCATTCTTAGCTATCGATGGATCCGACCGACGATGGATCGTACGCGACAGCCCTAACTCTACCGGACAATCGAGCAAGAAAGTGAAATCGGGGGTGACGCCTTGGCTGGCGACTCGATTCAGTGTCAGCAGTAATGGCACCTCAAAGCCGCGTCCGTAACCCTGGTAGGCCACCGTTGAGTCTGTATATCGATCAGACAAAACAATCTTACCCTGCATGATCGCGGGCGCGATCACTTCATGGACATGCTGGGCGCGGTCGGCCAAATACAGAAAGAGCTCGGTCGACGAGCTGATCGGCCGGTTGCCGCTTTCCAATAGAATTCTGCGCAGAAGTTGGCCGAGCGAAGTGCCGCCTGGTTCTCGCGTCGTTAGGCAGGATTTACCTCGCGCGATCAGGTGCCTTTCCAGCAACCTAAGCTGCGTGGATTTACCGGTGCCGTCACCGCCTTCAAAAGTGATGAAACCAACCATAAATCTAATCACAGCAGGCTGTTTGTCAGGCGTGTACCTTTGTACCACGCCAATGCGGGGGTAGAAATGGCTGGGTGAGATTGAGCCGGTGCTAGTTCTTGCTTTCGCCTAGGAGCAGATTGATCCCATTGACTAGCTGCGTACTCGTGAAAGGCTTGGTAATGTAGTAATCGGCGCCTAACTTATACCCGCCAAGAACATCTTCGTATTGCACCTTGGCGGTTAGCAGAATTACAGGAATAGAGGCCGTCTCTGTGACAGCCTTTAGACGACCCAAAACTTCCAATCCGTCCATTTCAGGCATCATGATGTCAAGAATGATCAGATCCGGCTTGCGATCCGTCAAAAGATTCAGCAATTCTTGGCCGCTTGAAGCACTCAGCACTTGGTAGCCCTTCCCCTCCAAAATGGTTTTGACGATCGTGATGATATCTGGATTATCGTCAACTACCATTATGGTTCGCTGTGTGTCCATGCGTTCTACTCCCTAGAGCTGCAAGGTCCGACGATTGAGATTGGGTAATTTACCACCTTATCCCAGTAATGTAAATTATTGTTTTGGCTATCTAATACGCCCCTTTTCGCAGATTTGCTGTGACGTTTGATCACTTCAGATAGCAACAGTCACGGGGATGCTAAGATTAGATAACCAGAGGTCGGATGTAGGCGGCGGGAGGATTGATAGGATTTTACTTCAAGGCGTTATCGGTCGCCAATAACTCTGAACCACTTCCGAGGGTAAAGATGTGTAAGCGCTCATCAAAACGTTGGTGGGCACAACACTTGCCGCAGTTTGTAAAGCGGAACGGCTAAAAAGTATTTTGATAGGGCCGTGAACATCAAATATCGACGGATTAGTCTCGGAATAAGTACCGGTCTCGTTGATGATCACCGCACCGATAATCTCTTTGATGCCAGCCTCCATTACTTTTAAGCTTACCCTGCTGCCCGTTATGATAATCAAACCCTCCCATCGGAACGCGCCTTCCAATATCAGATCGGCATTTCTAACCACCAAGATCCCAGCACCTGACGAGTTGCTGAGAGTTGCAGCCGAATCGGCGGCACCGGGGTTGCCCTCTATGCAGCGAAGCTGTGGGACAGATCGGTTGCCCCACTGTTGATCGGTCAACAATACGGAACTATCTGCGGGAACAGCTGTGAGTTGGGAGTTTTCTGCTGAACACAGCTCATCAACAAATCGCACAATCGCTGCGGTCGGCAAATTTTGGGTTTCAGCAATCGTTGCGCCCTGGCGATCCGTTCCGGAAATTCTACTGAGTTGGTTCGGTTCCAGCGCCGTCTCGAGTTCTGCCTTAATAGCTGCATGTGAGACACTGATTCCGGCATATGGCCGGACATTTGGGATTGGCTTGTTTGTTGCCGGGTCATGATCCATACCCGAGATCGAGAAATCATTGCCAACCAAGATCGGGTGGCTTGCATTTCCCCGCAATCCGACGGCGGCGTCGGCCAGTAGAGAACGCTTGATCAGCTCGGCTTGGACGATCTGCGAAGATAAAGCAAACTTGCCAGTTGATCGTATGACGGTCCTGGAAACTAGCGGTGACATGGCTACTGTAGAAATCGTCGCCACAGTGAACTTTCCAGAGGAAATTGCCGAGGAAAAATTCAGTGCCGGCGGCGGATGAACGGTGGTCCTTGCGAGTTCATTTTTGCTCCACTCGATCCCCCCTTCCGATATGTAGAAGGCAACGTTTTCGGATCGCAAGTTTGCTGACATTTGAAAATTGCTTTGCGTCGAAACGATCGCCTGCACGCCCACAGCCATGATAAGAGTCAACAACATCAATGAAGAGTAAAGGACAATGCCACGCTGGTCCGCAATCAGGGCTCTGCTGTAAGTAACGAAAGCTTGCATTAGTTCCGCAGTTCAACGCTGCTGGAAAGCGCGGAGGTGAGGCTTGCGCCCGTTCTGAAATCCGTCTCCTTCATCCCAACAGAGAACGCAATCCCGATTCTCTTAATGGCGGCCGGAGCCGGTGTTTCGCTAAGCTGCAAACCATTCTCATCGTAGTACCTAAATAGCATGCCCGAGTTTGGCGCTGTCGCATATGCGACCAGGCAGTCACCGTTGCGTCGGATGACGGTTGCTCCAGGGCAGTTGGTAGTTGACGCGCCAAGCTCGTAGCGGATGTTTTCGCGCGGCTCAAGGTCAGCGCAATTACCGTTTCCATTAAGATCCATTTGAATCTGGATCATCCGCCCGGTCGCGCGATAAACCCGATTACACACGGCGTCCTCATCGCCGTCGGGATCGTCCCCCAGATGAGTCTCCGCTGGCGGGCTTCCGGCACCCCATGAACCTGCCAGCTTCAAATCGCGGCTAATGATATCCATCGCTCCTCTGGCATCTTCCAGTGTTGCCATCCTGGTTTCTTGTGCGAGAAGATGAAACAGTTCGGTACGATAAAATCCAAATAGGGCTGTAATGATTATGGTCCCCAGCAATAGCGCACCTAATTGCTCGATCAAAGTGGCGCCGCAGTCGTTCTGAATAATTTGCATAGGCAATTCATCCTGTATAAACCAGAGTGGTGAGAGTCACTTCCCGGCTCTCTTGAGCGCGCCAAGAAACCGTTACAGTGATCTCCTTCAACTCCGATCCCAATGGCGAATCGGCAATCACCCAGCATCGGTTATACTGGCCGCCCGGTTCACCGCTTGCAGCGATATCAACGTCGCCCGCTGTTGGGCAGTTGTTCACGTCGGTCCAATTTTTCTGCGCTTTAATCTGCTCCAGCTTGTCTTGGGCGAGGTTCACCGCGACCGTGTAATCCCGGCTGGCGGAATTCCACCGGATCAGATTACCCGTGCCGGCCGAATAGCCGAGAACACCGATAACAATAAGGCTCATCGCTAGCAGTACTTCGTTAAACGTGAATCCGCCAGCACTCCGACTTGGTGCAAGCAATCGCCGCAACATCAGCAATCCTCGCTGCAACCGGTAGGATTGCACACCCGAATCCTGCCGGTGGAGCTGACCACAACTTGTTTGCATCCGCCTTCTCTGCTTTGAAGTCGAATGCGATTGCTCCCTGCGGTGCCTCTCGGCGAAAAAGAAACAGTGCCGGCCTGTGTAATTACTACGCCTTCGGATAAAGGCTTGCTGACGAATACGCTTCCGTCTCTTCGAATGGTGTAGCTGCCGCTTCCTGCGCTGTATGCGAATTGAAAGGCCAGGTTCTCGGCTGCCGCGCGCATCTTAATGTTCTGTAGCTCCGTCTGAACACGCCGTGCAGAGCCGTTCAGTTGATAAGAGATAAGCAACTTCTTCGAGGCAGGAATCCCGATCGCTAGCAAGATGCCTATTAGACTTAGCACCGCGATAAGTTCGATAACAGAGAATCCGCTCCTCTTTTGGCAATCCATGACCCCTCCCAAAATTTGCGGACCATACAGGTGCACGTGAGGGGCTGTCAAGAGCCCCCAAGCTAGGTTGCGATCGAAAGAAGACTTGGCAGTTTATGGAGAATTTAGGCAGGAAGGCGACAATTACGACGGCACAGACTTACTCTGACGTTGAGGAGATAAGATGTTCACGCTCAACGCGGGAAGACGTAGAAATCGATGATCTCTCTGCCGAAAAATAAGTAGACAAGTGCGCCCAAACAGAGGAAAGGAGCAAATGGAAGAGCGTATCGGCGATCTACTCCTTTGGCCAACATAATACTTAGACCGATGACAGAACCGCCTAAGGACGAAAAGAACAGTGTCAGTGGAATCGAAGGCCAGCCGAGAAATGCGCCGATCATCGCCAGAAGCTTGATATCACCGCCTCCCATTCCTTCGACCCCGGTAAACTTTTCATAAATCCAAGCTACAGCCAACAGAAATCCGCCGCCTACCAGTACACCAATCAACGCGCCCAGAGGAGTAGGCACGATGTCGAATGGATCACTGGTCACGTAACGGCCAATAACTGCAAACAAAACACCGACAACGATGCCGGGGAGGCTGATGACATCGGGAACGATCCTTACATCCAGATCAATAAATGAGATTACAATGAGAGCCGCAATGAAAACGAAACCTACAACAAACGCGAGCCCCAAACCGAACTGGTAGAATAGAGCTACCGCAAAAGATGCCATCAGAAGCTCGACCGCAAAATAACGAAAAGAAATCCGCTCCCCGCACGAACAGCAGCGGCCACGTAACAGCAGATAACTGAGTAAGGGAATATTGTGAAAGAACGTTATCGGGGCTTGGCACTTTGGGCAGTGCGATGCCGGATGAATAACGGATTCGCCCTTAGGTATTCGGGAGATGCAGACGTTTAAGAAGCTGCCGATCACGGCGCCGACAATGAACACAGTAAAACCTACATTAAGCTTGGGCATCAACGATTCCAATAACTTAGTCGCAGAGGCACCTGAAATCGACAAACTCTCGAAAGCACGCGAGCGGCATGCTTCTTCCAAAACAGAGAGTGACCAACCGAATCGCTGCGATAGATGTTCCTCTTTGCACGTTCAAGTGTTTGGCAGCTTGCGATAAAAAGCCATTTCCATCCGAGGCTCATTGATTTACCAAGATCTATCGTACCCAAACACTGGGGCAAAATGTAATAGCTTCCTCGGTAATGCACGATATTGCAACCGCCGTAGTTGTACTCCACCGCGACTGGAGTTTCATCGAGATGGGCCTCGCTATACTCTAGCGGTCGCCTGCGGAATTCTTCTGCGCGTTTTGGAATCGTTACAGCATCAAGATATTCCCCAGAATCATATCCGAATTTGAACATCACATCCTGTGATAAGGACATAAACTTCTTGCGCGCGCGGGGAGTAAACTGAGTTTTGTGAGATCCGATCCGTCCGTCAGTAAAGGTGGGACTCCCGGGATTGAATATCCTTTCACCAAATTTCTCAGGATCGCCCGGAACCTGAAGCTTGAGCTGCAGAGACCATATCAATTTCCGCTGGACCTTTCGGCTGCCGCCCCCTTCGCGGCCCACTAACTCCTCGAACGATACGGGGACAACATTTTGGAAATCCAGCCAAGCAGCGAACTTCGCGACCCGATCCATGATAGTCCCGAGAAGCCATGGATCGTCTATCAGCCGAATAAGCCTCTCCTCGAAACAGAGATGATTTAGATAACCGCTAAAAGCCGTTTTTCCGTCTTCATGATAATAGTTAGCTTCCGATACTACGATGTCCAGAGGATTACGATAAATGAAGATCACGGGAGACTTGGGAAATGGATGCAAGCGATTACCAAAATGACTCCGATGAACTGTGTCTAGGAAAAAATGATGCGCAGAGGTGTGAGTGTTTGAAGATTCCAAACAGTACCACAGACCGGGCTTCGGCTCTTCCGGGCAAACCACACCATCTCCATAGCCAAAGGCACGGACGAGTTCGAGCAGGAGATGAGTACCACTTTTAGGAATGGAAATAACAAAGAGAGGTTTGTTCCTGAAGCTATATCCTGTCCTAGGAGCTACAATCGTTCCGTTCTCGAGGTCGAGATAGTCCAGGAGGCAAACGGCTAAACTCTTAGCTTCCGGATAGAAAAGAAGTATTGCATCGTCATTTAAAACGTCCTCCTTCAGGCTGACATTTTCAGGCAGCGGCGCTTGCTGATCTCCCGGAGCAGTGACAAACGAAACATTCAGACCCTGGATCAGGGCCTGGGTCGCTACTTCCGCGGAACACGCGTTAAGTGGA
>JAICEJ010000129.1 GCA_025924215.1 Candidatus Binatia bacterium | reverse complement strand
GTGGGGGGATGATATTGGTCGACTAGAACCGTGCCGCGTGGAACCGGCCCGGGATTGCGCGCCAGAAGAAAGTTGATGAGATTTTCTTGAATCGCGATCCGACGTTCCAAATCCGGAATCACGGCGGCGGTGCGCGAACGATTGGCGACTGACTGATCCAGTTCGAGCCGGTTGGAGACACCGCCGTCAAGCCGCCTTCGGTAAAACTGAATGGTCTCGTCGTTGAGCTGAAGTGTGCGCCGGGTGATTTCGAGCTCCAGATCCAGCTCTCTTAGATTAAAGTAAGACTGCGCGACATCGGCAACTAGCGTGATATACACGGCGCGCCGGTCCATCTCACTGGCGACATACCTGGCGCCGGCCGCTTCGGCTTCACGCCGGATCCGGCCGAATACATCGATTTCCCAAGTCAGGCCAAGGGTGGCAAACCAATTTTGGAAAGTCCGGTTGGCGCCAAGTGCCCGTAGCGGCTCGCTCACCCGAGAGACCTGTTCAGCGCTACCGCCGCCGTCAAGCGTGACTTGGGGATAAAGAAAAGACCGTGTGATGCCGATCTGGGCCCGTGCCTCCTCCACTCGGGCGGCCGCGGTGCGCAAGTCGTAGTTGTTGCGCAAGGCGTCTCGTGTCAGCTCCTGGAGCACCGGATCGTTGAAGAGCTCCCACCATGGAATGTCGGCGAGCGATTCGGCTTGGGGCGCTTCCAGGGCGCCGCGATGATTATCCGGAACTGGTATAGTGGGCCGACTATAGTTTGGACCCACCGTGCACCCGCCGATGACAAACGCGAGGACAGAAACCAGCGCGGCTGCCTTCATTTAGTGAGCCCCCTCATGCGAGGGCATGACAGGGACTGCGCTCGGCGCCAATTTTTTCTTTCTCCCCAACCCCTCTACGAACGCGAAGTTGCCTGGAATGAGAAAAACCCCGAGAGCGGTAGCGACCAGCATCCCCCAAAAGACCGCAGTGCCCATGACGTTCTGCGCGCCGGAGCCAGCGCCGCTCGCGATCATCAACGGCACAACGCCTAAGATGAAGGCAAATGCGGTCATGAGGATCGGCCGAAAACGCAGCTGCGCCGCTTCCAAGGACGATTCTTCGATAGACTTGCCTTCCTCATGTTTCGCTTTTGCAACCTCCACGATCAGGATCGCGTTCTTCGCCGCCAAGCCGATCAGCATGATGTTGCCGATGGCAACGTAAACGTTGTTATCGTAGCCCATCAGCCAGACCCCGAAGAACGAGCCCAAGGCAACGAGCGGGGAGCCCAGCAGAACCGCCCAGGGCAAGCGCCAACTCTCGTAGAGCGCGGCCAAGAGCAGGAATACGAACACGATAGCGAGAACAAATGTCGGGCCCGCGGCCGGCGCCACCTTCTCTTGATAAGACATTCCTGAATAAGCAAAGCCCATCTCCCGCGGCATGGTCTGTTTGAAAACATCTTCGAGGGCGGCAAGTGATTGTCCGGAGCTGTAGCCGGGACCGGAGATGCCTGTGATCTCGACGGTGCGGAACAGGTTGAAGCGAAAAGTAACCTCGGTCCCACTCTCAGACGTTATGGTCACCAGCGTGGAAAGCGGAATCATCGCGTTTGTGGTCCGGCTGCGCACGTAGATATCGCCGATGTCCTTGGGCTCGCGTCTGAAGTCGGCCTCGGACTGAACGTAGACGCGAAAGAGGCGGCCGAAGCGGTTGAAGTCGTTGACGTACGAGCCACCAAGGACTGCGGACATGGCCTGAAACACCTCGTTGACCGGTACCCCGAGTTTGCGCGCCTTCTCGCGATCAAGCTCCACCTTGACCTGGGGATAGTTCGGGTTGAAGGAGGTGAAGAGGTTGGCCAACTCCGGTCGCTTGCGCGCTGCCTCCATGAAGTGTTGCGCCTGCTCGCCCAGTTGTTGGACCGTTAACGTACCGCTGCGGTCTTGGAGCATGAAATTGAAGCCGCTTGCGGCACCAAATCCGGAAATCGTCGGTAGGTTGAACGGAAAGGCGACGGCATCGGGGATTCGGCTAAGTTCGGCCTGAAGGGTGGCCATGACACCACGGACATGCAGTGCCTCGCCGTGGCGTTCCTCCCATGGCTTGAGCCGCACAAAGAAGGAGCCAAAGTTCGGCTGAAAGGAACTGGTCAGGATTCCATAACCGCCGATCGCGTTGTAGGAATCAATTCCATCGGTCTTGGCGAGGATCGCCTCGATTTTGGCTAGGACTCCGCTGGTGAGCTCGAGCGACGATCCGGGGGGAAGCTGAACATTGATGGAAAATACCCCCTGGTCCTCTTCGGGCACAAAACCCGCAGGCAATGCACCACCGAAGAGTCCGGCCCCGACCGCCACGACAGCAACGATCACTATGGTGAACCACGCGCGGCGCACTAGGAGCCGGCTTCCACTAACATAACCTTTCGTCACCCGGTCGAAACCCCTGTTGAATCCGCCGAAGAATCTTCCCAGCAGACCGCGCCTCGGTTTTGGCGCCTTGAGGAATAGGGCGCACAGCGCGGGTGAGAGCGACAAAGCATTGAAAGCCGAGAGCAGCACGGAGATAGCAATCGTCAGAGCGAACTGCTGATACATGCTTCCAGTGAGGCCGCCGAGGAAAGCCACGGGAATAAATACGGCCGAGAGGATAAGCGCGATCCCGATGACCGGGGCTGAGACTTCCTTCATCGCCTGAATCGTTGCGTCCCTCGGGCTCATGCCATGCTCGATGTGGTGCATCACCGCTTCCACCACGACGATGGCATCGTCGACAACGATACCGATGGCGAGCACGAGGCCGAACATCGAAAGAGTGTTCAGCGAAAAACCGAGAGCCGGGAAGAAGATGAACGTGCCGATCAGCGAAACCGGCACGGTGAGAAGCGGGATAATGGTCGCGCGCAGATTTTGCAGGAAGATGAAGACGACGAGCGTGACCAGGACGACCGCCTCTAAAAAAGTATGAACGATTCCCTCGATGGAGGCTTCGACGGCGGGCGTTGTGTCATAGACAATCTTGTAGTCCAGGTCCGGCGGAAATAGCGTCTTGGCATTCTTCATCGCGTCGTAGATAGCATGGGCGGCCTGGAGCTGGTTTGCCCCCGGCAGCAGATACACGGCCATGATCCCGGCGGATTCGCCGTCTAGCCGGCCGAAGGATTTGTAATTCTCGGCGCCCAACTCGGCGCGGCCAATGTCCTTGATGCGGATCTGCGCGCCGGTCTCCGTCTGACGGAGAATGATGTTCTCAAACTCCTCGGGATTGACGAGCCGGCCGGGGGCTCTCACCGTATAGGTAAACTCTTGGTCCTTCGGCGAAGGCGCCATGCCGATCTGACCAGCGGGAGCTTGCAAGTTCTGCTCTCTAATTGCGGAGATGACGTCCGAGGGCGTGAGAGCGAGTCTCGCGAGCCTGTCCGGCCGCAGCCACACCCGCATGCTGTAGTCGGAGCCGCCAAACAGGTCGACCTGAGCGACACCGCGGATGCGCAGCAATTGATCCTTCAAGTTAATCGTTATGTAGTTCGTGAGAAAGTTCGCGTCATAGCTCGCGTTAGGTGAGTAGAGTGAAATGACCATCAAAATGCTGGGACTTTGCTTTTTGACCGTGACTCCTTGGGCGGTGACCTCCTGGGGCAAGCGCGCTTGAGCGATGCCGACGCGGTTTTGAGTGAGCACGTTGGACGTGTCTTGGTTTGTCCCGACCTCGAAGTTGACGTCGAGCTGCATGCGGCCGTCACTGGTGTTCGCCGACTTCATGAAGATGGTGTTGTCGACGCCGTTGACCTCTTGCTCGATGGGTGTCGCAACCGATTGTTCGACCGCTTCCGCGGACGCGCCCGGGTAGGTCGCCGTGACCCGGACGATGGGGGGCGCAAGAAACGGATACTGCTCGACGCTGAGACCCTTCAACGTGAAAAGTCCCATAATGACGATGATGATCGAGATGACGAACGCGACAATAGGGCGCCGGATAAAAAAGTTTGCCATGGCTTATTTTGCCTCCGCTCCCCTTGCTTTTGCCTTGCTTCCGTCCGGCGGCATATTTGCAACTGGCAACGTTTCCGCCTCGGGCTTTGCCGTCTTCACGTTGACCTGTATGCCGGGCCGGACTTTTTGAATTCCGTCCACGATCACCTTTTCTCCCGGTTTGACACCTGATTTGATGAGCCATAAGTTGCCGACCCGTTCATCGGCTTTCACCATGCGCTGCTCCACCGTGGCATCCGGTTTTACAACCATGACGCTGTAGAGACCTTGAGTCTCTTGCATCGCGCGCTGGGGAACCAGCAAGGCGTCTTCCTTGACCTCGGTGACGAATCGCGCGCGGCCATACTGATTGGGACGCAGAATCCGCTCAGGATTGGGAAAGATAAACTGCCCGGTCAGAGTGCCCGTGGTTGGGTCCACCGCCCGCTCTACTGCGTCGAGCCGGCCCTTGTGGTTAAAGACTGATCCATCAGCGAGAATAAGCTCTACACCGAACTCTTTTTCGATGGCGGCGCGATTGCGGTCGCCGAGCCTGGCGAGGCGCAGATATTCTGCTTCGGCGATCGCGCAGCGGAAGAGGATCGGATTAATCTGTGAGATGGTATTGAGCAGTGTGTTTTCACCGCGCCCGACCAGGCTGCCGGCCTTTTTTTGCGTGGTGCCGATGAGTCCATCGACCGGCGCTGTAATGTTCGTATAGGCGAGATCGAGCTTGGCTTTGGCAACTACTGCGTCGTAAGCGGCCACCTGGGCCTTAGCTGCCTCTTGGGCGGACAGTGCATTGTCAAGTTCTTGTTGGCTGATCGCCTGCTGCGCGGCCAAGGGTTTGTATCGTGCAACATCATTGTTGGTTTTTTCCAATCGCGCTCGAGCGGTCGCGACGTTGCCCTCAGCTTGAGCCAATGCTTCTTGGAACTCTTGGGGGTCAATTCTGTACAGGAGCTGGCCTTTTTTAACGAACGAGCCCTCGGTGAAATTCATGGAAGCGAGGTACCCCTCCACCCGCGCGCGGATTTCAACATCCTGCGACCCCAGCGTAGCTCCGACAAGCTCTATGTAAATCGGCATATCTTTCTGAACGACTTCTGCCACCTGCACCTCGGGCGGCGCAGGCGGCGGCGGAGCCTCTGTTTTTGAGCAGGCAACGGGAGCCGCTAAAATGAGAAAATAAATGAGAGTGGGTGAACTGCGCATCAATCGCCCCAGCCTCAAGCGAACGCTTTCATGGTTCACGTTATCCCCCTTGGGTTGAATTCACCGATCGCACGATTATCTGCCGACCGGAATGCTTTAAGCCCCATTAAGTTTTCAGGTGAGGATGGCATTCCTCGCCCTGCAACTTCCGGTGCAACTCCTACTTATCGAAATGCCGCGATCCGGTATATTGGACCTTAGTCCAATGGTGACACAAAGGGCAACTTGCCCTGCGATAACCGTGATCTGCGATCGGATCAGTTCACCCAGTGCAGCACGTTGCGCATGATCGACCAACGCGGCTCGCGCTTGACGGCTTGCTTTCCCAGGACCCAATGGCCGTAGAGCGCTTCGATAGTGCCATCGCGGCGCTTAAGCTCAATCCATGTATTAAGAAACGATACGAGTTCGTGATCGCGGCGGGCCACAGGATAGGCCAGCGGTATCTTGACGATCCCCGGTTCCGGCACAACCACGGTGTACTGTGGATAGAGCAAGCTCAGAACCGAGCCGCGCTCGGCGGGGAGCACGACCGCATCGGATGTACCATTTTTAAGCGCCTGCTCGATTTGCATCATGGAGGCTGCCAGGGTGAGCTGGAGCGCTGGCGCGCGAGTTCTTACCACCTCGCTAAAGTACGGCAAGGCAGGAATCAGCACAGAGAAACCACTGAGCTCCCGGATGTTAGCCCAGCTGGAAAAATTCCCCCGCAGTCGATCTTTGACCACGAACGCAAGGGTCTCGTCCAGGTACGGCTCGGAATGAAGGATTTGGCTGGCGCGCTGCGCTGTCACTGGAAATCCCGTCATGGCCACATCGACCGTGTCTGTCGCCAACGAACGGGGCACCACCGGACCGGCCGCCTCCATCTCGACGAATTCAACCTTGACGCCAAGATCACGGGCGAGGAGCTGGGCCATCTCGACGTCGAACCCGACCAGATGACCTTCTCGATTGATGAAAACGAACGGCAGGCGATCAGCGAACACGCCGACGCGGAGCGTACCACGTCGTGTGATCGTGTTGAGCAGCGCTCCCGCAGGGGCGACCGCTTTTCCACCCTCGACAAGCTCGGACGGTTTCAAGAGTCGCGCACCGCCAGCGGTCATGAGCGGACGCATTCCATAGACTAGCTCCTCACCGGCAAAGCTTCCCGCGAGGGCAGTTTCGAAAGTTACTCGCAACCCACCAACTGTCACTGCCGTTATTCCGGCCGTCACCACAAGATAGCGGCCAAGGCGCACCGGGCTGAAGCGCAGCGCACCGACGAGCGCCGCACTTCCGAGTAGCGCCACCGCCACCGTGTGGACCGCCGCGAGTAGCGACCCGAATCTCGAGTTGATGACGCTGGTGGCAAGAAACAGCTGAAATGTGTCGGCCGGAATCCGAAACAAGTCGAGCAGGAACGGCACTGCGACACTGAGACTGCCGAAGAACGTAAGCAGACCCGCCAGCGCCAGGCGCGGATATTCCGACGACGGCACCGCCGCATCGGCGAACCACCCGGCGAACAAGATGAAGCTGATGGACAGGAGCTTACCTGTGTGGGGAAAATTGAACGAGATGGGCACGATCACATCGGGCAGCGTGCTCGTGGTTTCATCCACGAGCCGGTGCCGCTCGAGGAGATCCTTGCATGATTGAATGAGAATCGGCAGGACAATGAATAGATCGGCTGCCATAAACGCGGTGATCAGCGCGTCGCGAGTCGGCCCGAGTACCTCTCCATAGCGAAACGGCGTAAGCGCTGACACAAGCCCTGGCAGCACCCACAAAGCGATAAGCAATGCGATCACCACGTAGGCGATCAGATATAGCTGGAGCCGGGCGACTTGGTCAAGGTTGAGCGTTCCGGCGGTATTGGCTGCTATGGCAAAGATGCCATAGGGCGTCAGACCCACGACAAATTTTGTCGCGCGTGATAACGCTTCCCTGGCGACGGTAAAGACGCTGAGCAACGCTTGCTTGCGTTCCACGCCAACCAATGCCACCCCGATAAAGACCGAGAACAGGACCACGGCCGGTACGATGTTATTGGCCAACGAGTAAAATGGATTGGACGGAATAAAGAGGTCAATGAAATTAAACGGCGGTTGCCGCTCGACGAGCGTGGTGCTGAAAAACGAGGCGGTTTCGGTTTTAGGAAACGCCAGCGGCATGAGGAATGCAAAAAATAGCGCGAAGCACCACAGCCCGATCACAACCGCGCCGGCTCGTACGCCGAGAGTTTTCACCTGATCGTAAGCTAATGATCCGAGGCTGGCGATAATCGAGATGGTGATATAGGGGAGCACCATCATCTGCAGCAGCTTGATGAAACCGTCCGCCACGATCTCGAGCATCGCAGCATGCTCGCCAAAAAAAATGCCGACGAAAACACCGGACAGAAGTCCAATAAGGATCTTGGTCGAAGAACTCATCGACGCTAAGGTCACGACACTTTCTCGCACCGCTTGGGTTTGTTATGGTCACTTCACGTTGTCGTCTTGGCTAACGAGAAAAATCCTAAATTCGAATCCAAAACGCGAAGCCGGATGATCTCGTTAGAAAGTCCTATTTCCCTGGTTCTTGTTTCGATTTCGGGTTTCGTGCTTCGGATTCTTTATTCAGTCGGCTTCGAGCCAAGCGCGCGCTTTGGTGAGATCTGCAGGCAGAAAAAACTCAATTTCGGCTTCGCGAAAGCCTTTGGCGAGAAAGGCGTAAGTAAAATCCCGCCACTGATCCTCTCCGACCACGGCGATTTTGGCGATCTCCTTATCGTGCTCGATCAAAAAGCTGACATCGCCCCATTCACCCTCTCGCTTCCATCCCTGAAAATTTTCTAGAATGAACAGCGCGCTGATCTTGCCGCAGCGCCGGATCGCCTCAAGGGCCGCTGCTTGTATCTGGCTCACTTCGGACTTGCTCAGCTCCCCGCTAATCTTGGCGCTGATAATCGGGCCGGCCGCGTCAACCATCGTAAATGGCATAGCGCCTCCTCACATCGAAGGAAATTGTAGTTAATAATGAACCGAAAATCGTCTTCATGTCTTTGCCGCCTGATGCTGCTTCACCCTGCTATAGCGTAAGCGCGCCGAATAGCAATGGAGCGCGCCCACGAAGGACTTACCTTAGTTAAACCTTGCTCCCGCGGTCTGATTGAATCGTTCACTTCCCAACCGACATCAAAGCGACGATGACCGGTCCCCAAGCAGTGAGAATAATGTTGCCGACCGCGTAAGGCACCGTATAGCCCAAAGCCGGCAACTTGCTCTGCGCCTCGTCTTGGATCGCGCGCAGAGCGGCCGTCATCGTGCCGGCCCCCGAGCAGGCACCCAATAGGATCACCGGATTCATCTTTAAAACATATCGCCCGAAGAGAATGGCCACGGCGTGGGGGAGCAACGCCGCGAC
This sequence comes from Candidatus Binatia bacterium, assembly GCA_025924215.1. Taxonomy (GTDB): domain Bacteria; phylum Desulfobacterota; class Binatia; order UBA9968; family UBA9968; genus WHTF01. Next base: position 2,449 of record JAICEJ010000129.1, on the reverse strand, counting down.
AAAACCTACGAAGACAAGGCTAATGCCGGAATCCTGAAGCCCGGCAATAAAGCTCGGCCCTGCGCTTAGGCCGACTACACCGATGAAAACGCTCAATCCGACCATGTCGAAAACCCACATAGCGGCTTCGGGTATGCGGCCGAATGCGGGGAACATGGATCGTAGCCAGCCGAAGACCAGCCCCATGATGAGGGCGCCGCCGCTGGCCGTAAGCGTAATTGGCAGGCCGGCGACGGTGACAGTAAGAAGACCGACGAGCCCACCGACAAAAATACCGGTGCCGACGAAGACCATGTCGGTAGCGCTGGTTGGCCAGTCGGCGTAACCCAACACGGCGACGGCGCGATCGACATCGCCTTTGGCACCCACCAGACTCAACACATCGCCGCGTTCGACTTGCGTCGTTAGAGTGATCGGCATTTCCTCTCCGGCGCGCGTGAGCTTACGCAAAAATACGCCGCGGAAGTGTGTTCGCCACGGCTCCGATTTCGCAAGTGTCTCGAGGGTCTTACCGACGAGAGCTTTATTCGTCGCAACAACGTCCAGAACTTCCACCGGGAAATCGAGCAGATCTTTGTCGTCGATCTCAGGTCCCACGACGCTGCTACGCTCGACCAGAACCTCCGGCCTTGCCATAACTGCGATGACATCGCCTCGACGAATAACCGTCTGGGGTTCCGGTTCAATTATTGAACCGTCGCGGCGGATGCGCTGAATGAAAACTCTGACCTCCTGGGGCATCGCCTCAAGCTCGGCGATGGTTTTGTTGAGGAGTTTTTCGTTGGTCACCCGATAGGCGCGCACATCGAAGGAGCGGGCGGCAGATATGATACCAGGCTGTGCCTCCACTCCACCCGACACTTGCGCCTGCATCTTCTTGGCCTCATCCTTGAGATTCACGCCCATTAGCTTCGGTCCAATCTTCGGAAGGAACCAGACAACCGCCGTCGTCCCGACGAGGTAAGTAACCGCATAAGCAACGGGAATATTATTTAAAAGGCGGCTTTTCTCTTCTGCTGAAATCGCCAGCCGGTTGATGGCATCTCCCGCCGTACCAATCACAGTCGATTCGGTAAACGCTCCCGCCAGCAAGCCGGCTGTCGTGCCGATGTCGTAGCCAAGGAGCTTGGCCGCGAAGAATGCTGTTGCAAGACAGGTTGTGCAGAGGACTAACGTGAGTGCCATCTGAGACAGCGCGTCGCGCTTGAGGCCGCGAAAAAATTGCGGCCCGACTTTGTAGCCGGTGGTAAAGAGAAAAAGATCGAAAAAGACGGTCTTTACCAATGACGGGACTTTGATGTCGAGCTGTCCGACCAATACCCCGGCGAAAAGAGTGCCCACGACAGTTCCCAAGCTGAAGCTGCCGATCTTAACGCGGCCGAGCGAGAAGCCGATGGCGAGTGTGAGAAAGATGGCCAGTTCCGGATTTTGCTGCAACGCTTTAATAAGCGGATCCATGGTTGCTGCCTCCGGATGGTCGTGTATCTTTGCAAATCAAACTCGTCTCGTCGGTGAGTTGCGCAGGGAGAGTTGCAGAATCGATATTTCTCCGATCGGGCCCTTCTCAGGGTTTCTGCTCTTTGAGTTTTATAGTCAGGCCCTCACGGCCAAGATTGAACTTGCGGCCTTCAACCGTCGACACCAGGTTTACCACCACACCATTGAGATTCTTCATGATGGCACGACTTCCGCCGGCCAGATCTGAAGCATCCGCTTCCGCCTTATGGTAGGTGCCGCTAAAGATTGCCAGACTTTTTAAATTGAAGACTTCACCAGAGAGCTCCGCAGCAGTGATCCCGGCATCGACATCTCGGAAGAGCCCTTTCGCCTCGAAGGTGAAAGGATAATCCTGATCTTTATAGGTCAGCACGCCTTCGCCCCATGAGAGCCCGACGCCCGGCGCGACCGACCTGGTAGTTATCTTTACCCTGCCATCCGGCACCTGCGCAGGAGCCGATGGAACACTTGATAGCAGCAAGACACCTACTACGATAAAGAACCCAATTAACCTACGATCCACCGTTCCTCCTCTAACAGTCGGGCATAGCTTCCGCACAAGCCACATGGAACTTTGCAGCCACGTTGCGCGACATTCGAGTGACGCCATGTGACAATACACCAAACGCTTCTAGCGAACTTGGAAGAGGGTTTATATTGGACCTTGGTCCAATAAGAGCTACAACGTTGCAATGAGATCGGTGTTCTTGACAGCGGCAGGATCATGAATGGCAGAGATCCAGATTTCGAATTGCTCGATTAGGAGTGTCTTGTCTTCGGCTTACCGCGCCTGCTGCGCTTTGAGTTGGTTCAGCTCCCTTTGTTGCCTGTCAATTTCAGCTTGCTGCGCCGCTATCTGCCGTTGGATTTCTTCGTCCTGCTTCTGCCGGGATTGCATCTGGTCACCGATCACGGCTCCGCCGAGTAGTCCCACGGCCGCGCCAATTCCGGC
>JAICEJ010000128.1 GCA_025924215.1 Candidatus Binatia bacterium | reverse complement strand
GCCCTGTGTCATCGAAAGCCAGGAATCCGCGTTACGGCACGCCTCGTTGCTGAAAGAAGCGGCCGATCGCGCAGGTGTTCCTTACATTTTTAAGTCTTCTTATGACAAGGCGAACCGATCTTCAGCAAGTTCATTTCGCGGACCAGGACTGGAGCGGGGATTGGAGATCCTTGCTGAGGTTAAACGCAAAGTCGGTGTGCCCATCCTAACCGATGTTCATGAATCGGCGCAGGTAGTGGCGGTTCAGCAAATTGCTGACGTGTTGCAAATTCCGGCGTTTCTTTGCAGGCAGACGGATTTTGTCGTTGCGGTGGCAAATTCCGGAAAAGTCGTTAACGTCAAAAAAGGCCAATTTCTTGCGCCTTGGGATATCGCCAATGTTGTCGATAAGATACTTTCAACCGGGAACGATCGCGTGTTGTTGACAGAGCGCGGAGTTTCGTTTGGGTATAACAATCTTGTTTCCGACATGCGCTCGCTGGTGTGGATGCGCGAGCTCGGATACCCTGTGATCTTTGACGCCACTCACAGTTTGCAGCTACCTGGCGGACTCGGTCACGCGTCCGGCGGCGAGCGCAAGTATATCCCGGCATTGGCACGCGCGGCGGTGGCGGTCGGGATCGACGCATTATTCATGGAGGTTCATGAAAACCCGGATCAGGCCTTGAGCGACGGCCCGAACTCTTTGCCTTTGAAGGATTTCGAAAAATTAATCGGAGCCGTGAAACAGATCGACGATATGGTGAAAGGTAGTTCGGTATCGTGAACCAAAAAGCCATTTTGGCCCGCGCAAGAGAGGTGTTGAACATCGAGATTCAGGGACTTCGATCTCTGCTGGATCGTCTTGATGAGAATTTTTGCAAGGCCATCAAGTTGCTCGGCGAATGCAACGGCAAGGTGGTTGTCACGGGGATGGGTAAATCGGGTCTAATTTGTCGCAAGATTGCGGCAACGCTGGCCAGCACGGGCACGCCTTCCTTTTTTCTCCATTCAAGCGATGCGCTTCACGGCGATTTAGGCATGGTCATGAAGGGCGACGTCATTCTTGCCGTTTCCAATAGCGGAGAAACTGAAGAAATCCTCAAGATCATCCCCCACTTCAAGCGGCACGCTCTGAAGATGATCGTTATGACCGGGAGTCCGGAGTCAACTCTGGCAAAGGCAGCGGACGTCGTTCTCGATGTCAGCGTGAGAGAAGAAGCGTGCCCGCTGGGTTTGGCCCCCACTGCGAGCACCACGGCAACTCTGGCCATGGGCGACGCATTAGCGGTGGTACTTCTCGAGACCAAAGGATTCAACCAAGAAGATTTCGCGATGCGGCATCCAGGAGGAATTTTAGGCAGACGGCTTTTCTTGCGCGTCGAAGATCTCATGCATCGTGGCGATAAACTTCCTTTGATTAGCGAAGACACGCCCATCAAGGACGCTCTTTTCGAGATTACTTCGAAGCGGCTCGGGATCACCGGGGTTGTCGATGCAGCGGGGAGACTGACGGGAGTCATCACCGACGGCGACTTGCGACGTGGCTTGGAATCCAAAGGCGATATCTTCAGATACAATGCCAAACAGCTGATGACCCGGAATGCCAAGAACATAAGGGCTGATTCTCTCGCCGCGGAAGCGGTCGCACTGATGGAGCAACACAGCATCACCAGCCTGTTTGTTCTCGATGAGAATGGCAAACCCTCGGGTGTGATTCATCTCCACGATCTCCTAAAAGCTGGCCTTTAACTCCCCTCCGTGAAGCGCATTTCGACAGCGGTCCGAAACAAGGCCAGAGCTATAAAATTGCTGCTGCTCGATGTCGATGGGGTGCTGACCGATGGCCGCATTATCCTTGACGACCGAGGAGTGGAATCAAAGCACTTCGACGTGCGCGATGGGCAAGGCATCGTTTTGCTCATGCGGGCAGGTATCGAGGTCGGTCTTATCACCGCACGAAATTCCAAGGCCGTGCGGTATCGAGCCAAAGAGCTGGGCCTGCGAATTGTGCGCCAGGGAATTCAAAATAAAGCCACTACCTACGGAGAGATCCGGCGCCAATCAGGTTTGGCGGATACGCAGATTGCTTATATCGGCGATGATATCGGTGATGTAGAGATCCTTCGCCGCGTTGGTTTGGCGGTAACGGTAAAGGATGGTTGGGAGGAAATATTCCGATCCGTCGATTACGTGACCGAAAGACCAGGCGGTAGAGGCGCCGTTCGCGAGGTCGCGGAATTATTGCTAAAGGCGCAGAATAAGTGGATTTTAACCGTCTAGATACCTTTGTGATATCGGTAACTTGCTGAATTGATAAGTAGCTCAGCAATTTTCATGCCTATTACTTTACAGAATTAGCAAAGAGTGGTACGTTCGTAACTCATCACAACGGTTTTTCAATGCGTAAGAGACGATTCTTATTGTTAGCGGCAATTTTGGCGTCGCTTGGAGGGGTTGGCTACAAGGTCACGGCAGAGATCTGGGCGAATAAGCTGCGCGACATCAGAGAAAATCCTATTCAACTATTGGATCAGTTACCCGAGTCGGCACTCAGTATCAAAGATTTTCGCCGAGCCAAAGTTGAAAATGGCCGGACAGTATGGGAACTGCGCGGCGAGGAAGCAAATTACGATAAAGATCAGCGACAAGCGGTTATCCAGAAACCTCGGTTTCTATATTACGATAAAAAAGGTGAAGTAGCCGAAGCATCGGCTGAGATCGCTCACGTCTATCTCAACGATAAAGAGCTAGAGAAGATGCAACTCGAGGGCGGCATCGAGATTTCTTACAGCGGGTATCTACTGAAGTCACAAGAAGCGATTTACCTACCGGCAAAGGAACAGATTGTCATGCCGCAGCGGACCACATTGAGTGGTGAAGGCTTGGAGTTGCAAGGCTCCAGCATGGAGGTTGATTTGGGAGACAGCAAAGTGCGCTTGCTTCGTGACGTAAAGACCAGATTGGAACCCGAGAAGCTGGCTAAGCAAAAAGCTAAGTCCGGCGACAGCTAGATGCGAGGATCATGAAATCTCCGAGCTTAACTTTTAGGCTTGCAGTAATCTTGCTGGCGGGATTTATCGTCGCTCCTGTACGCGGCGCATCCAGAGATGAAGGCAAAAGCAAAAGTGATGACAGCGCTTTTGAATTTAACAAAAAGGAGCCGATCTATATCACTTCGGACTGGATGGAAGTGGATCAAAAGAAGAACACCATCACTTACAAAGGTCGGGTAGTGACGATCCAGTCGGAAATGACCATGCGTAGCGAAACATTGACCGCCGTGTATGATCCCGAGATGAAACAAATCAAACAGATCATCGCGGAGGGAAAAGTAAACGCGGTGCAGGGCAATCGAATGGCCACCGGATCGAGAGCCGTATTCGATGACCAGGCCAAGACAGTCACATTAACAGGAAATCCAGTAATGCGACAAGGCAACAGCCAAGTCACCGGTTCACGCATTATCTACTATATCGATCAAGACCGTGCTGTGGCCGAAGGCAAGGACTCAGTCAGAGTGCAGGTGACGATTTTTCCGGAGGAATTACAAAAGAAAGATGACGCTAAGTCTGAGGCCGGCTCGAGCACGGCAAAATGAGTGTTTTGAGGGCGGAGGCGGTGGCGAAGAGCTACAGTGGTCGCCGCGTCGTCAATGGAGTCAATTTAGAGGTTCATGGCGGTGAGGTGGTGGGCCTGCTCGGCCCGAACGGAGCGGGTAAAACCACGACCTTTCACATGATCGTGGGCTTAGTTCATCCGGACCAGGGCAAAGTGCTGTTGAACGATAAAGATTTGACCGCCGCACCGATATACCAGAGAGCGCGGGCCGGCATTAGCTATCTGCCGCAGGAGTCTTCGGTATTTCGGCGTTTGACGGTGGAAGATAATTTGCAGGCGATACTACAAACCCTCGATCTCAACAGCCTTGAGCGTCAAGAGCGGTGTGAGACATTGCTGAACATGCTCGGCGTAGCTCATTTGGCCAAAAACAAAGCTTTCACTCTTTCCGGGGGCGAGCGTCGCAGAGTCGAAATCGCCCGGGCGCTGGTGCTGTCGCCGGAGTTCGTCTTGCTCGATGAGCCTTTTACCGGCGTCGATCCCATCGCAGTGGCGGAGATCCAAAAGATCATCCGCGAGTTAATTACAAGCGGCATCGGCATCTTGATCACCGATCACAATGTCAGGGAGACGCTGGGGATTTGCGATCGCGCCTACATCTTGAATGAAGGCTCGATTCTCGAACAAGGGACCCCCGAAGACATTTCGGAGAGTCCAAAGGCGAGAAAATTTTACTTGGGGGAGGGGTTTAGGTTCTAGTATGGCTCTGGAAATTCGTCAAGTTCAAAAGCTCGCCCAACAGTTGGTCATGACCCCACAGCTGCAACAGGCGATCAAGCTGCTGCAGCTGTCACGGGTCGAACTGGAAGACATGGTCACAAAAGAGCTACAGGAGAATCCTGCGCTGGAAGAGGGACCAACCGAAGAAAGCGAGAGTAGCGATCAGTCGCGAAGCGAAAACGCCGGCGAGGTCGGGCTAACCGAGCCGGTGGTCAATCGGGAGCTTTCGGCGGTCGACAAAATAGGCACCTATGATTGGCAGGAATACCTCGACACCCATTCCAACTCCATGCATGGCTCCCTAACCGCCGAAGCGGGTTCGGAGGACGGCGACGCACCTCCCTCATGGGAGAACAGTCTAACCAAAAAAACCTCCCTGGAAGATCATCTGCTTTGGCAGCTCCGGCTTTCAAAGATTACCGAACGCGAGTCGATGATCGGGCAATACATCATCCAGAACCTTTCGGAAAATGGGTACCTGGCGTTGACTGTGGACGAGATTTGCGCCGCTACTCAAACCGATCCGGGGGAAGCCGAAAAGGTCTTAAAGCGCATTCAATTCTTCGATCCCGTTGGCGTCGCGGCGCGCGACCTCCGCGAGTGCTTGCTGGTTCAATTGCAAAACCTCGAGCTCGGCGACAGCTTAGCAGCTCGAATAGTCTCAGATCATCTGGGTTTCTTAGAGTCTAAAAGGTATGAGAAGCTTGCACGTGATCTGGGGACCACCATCGATGAGATCGCCGATGCGGCGCACCTGATTACATCCCTTGAACCAAAACCTTCGCGCGGTTTTGAACAAGACGATGTGCGCACCGTCTTACCCGATGTTTTTGTCGAAAAAATCGCCGGCGAGTATGTCATCTATCTGAATGATGATGGCGTTCCGCGGTTGCGCGTGAGTCCGCTTTACCGCCGCATGGTAGGGCAGGAGGGGGTGGCGGAAGAGCAGGCACGGCAGTATCTCCAGGAAAAGGTGCGTGCCGCTACTTGGCTGATCAAAAGCATTCAGCAGCGCCAGCAAACCCTTTACCGGGTGACTCAAAGTATTTTCAAGTTCCAGCTGGATTTCCTTGACCACGGTGTTAGCCAACTAAGGCCGATGGTTCTGCGTGATGTCGCCGAAGATATTCATATGCACGAATCTACCGTTAGCCGTGCAACGGCCAATAAATACGTCCATACGCCGCAGGGATTGTTCGAGCTTAAGTTTTTTTTCCAGAGCGGCCTCCGAGGTGGAAACGGAGAGGATGTCGCTAGCGAGAGCGTTAAAGAGAAGATCCGCGGCATCATTGCTGGCGAAGATCCACGCAAACCGTTCAGCGATCAACACATAGCCGCACTGCTATCAGATTGTTCCATAGACATAGCGCGCCGAACCGTGGCCAAGTACCGCGAAGCGATGGGTATTCTTCCCTCCTCAAAGCGGCGCCAGCCGTTTTTTCGTAAATAAAAAATCAAAGGAAAACGCAGCACGATGAGCGACGTGAAAGTATCCGTTACCTTTCGTCACACCGAGCCCACGGACGCATTGAAGCAGTATGCGGAAGAGAAAATGCATCGGCTGGGCAAATATTTTTCGCAGTCTTTAGATGCTCATGTGGTTCTTTCAGTTGAATCTAAAGAACGGCACACAGCCGAAGTGGAACTGCACGCCCTTGGCGTCATACATGCTAAAGAACAAACGGAAGATCTCTATTCAGCCATCGATCTCGTGACCGACAACTTGAAACGCCAATTGCGAAAGCAAAAAGATAAGATAAAGCTCGAGCCCAGAAGAAAGCCGCCAGAGTGAAGATTACCGATTTTTTAAGCCTCGAGCGGGTGATTGCAGACCTCAGCGGAAAAGAAAAATCGGAAGTCCTCGAGGAGATGGCCAATCAGCTCGCCGATAAACCATCGGGCCTCGATCCTGCTCAGGTGTTGCGCGTTTTGCAGGATCGGGAAAAGATTAGCACCACAGCGATCGGCGAAGGCGTGGCGATCCCTCATGGCAAGTTGCCGACGGTTGAAAAGATATCGGGTTTGTTTGCACGGAGCTTGCACGGAGTTGATTTCGCATCCCTTGACGGCGAACCGACCTATTTGTTTTTCACCCTAATCGCCCCTCAAGACGCAGCGGCCGATCATTTGAAGGCGCTGGCGAGAATCTCGCGTTTGCTGAAGGATCCGGATTTGCGGCGCCGGCTATTGACTGCCGAGAGCAGCCAGGATCTTTACGACATCATTGCAACCGAAGACCAGAAGTTTTGATCTGTTATGACGGATGATCTAGCAGTCATCATCGTCACAGGTCTCTCGGGGTCCGGGAAAAGTGTCGCGATCCGGGCCTTGGAAGATAACGGCTTTTTCTGTATCGACAATTTACCCGCGCCGCTTATACCAAAATTTATCGATCTCTGCGTCGGTTACAACGAAGGAATCACTCGGATCGCTCTCGGCGTCGACCTCAGAGCCGGGCAATTTCTGCAAGCGTTGCCGGGGGTTCTGGCCGATATGCGCAATGCCGGGCATCACGTTCAAGTGCTCTTTTTCGACGCTTCGGATGAGGTATTGTTGAGGCGGTTCAGTGAGACCCGGCGACCTCATCCGCTCGCAGGCGAGGAGCCTATCCAAGAGGGGATTTCGCGTGAGCGCCGGGCGCTTGAGGCCATGCGTGAACTGGCTGACAAAGTGATCGACACTAGCAACCTGAACGTGCATGAGCTCAAGCGAGAGATGGAAGAACGGTTCTGCCAGTCGCCGTTTTCCCGCAGCATGAACGTGTTTTTGACGTCGTTCGGGTACAAGTACGGCATTCCCCATGACACCGATATGATCCTGGACGTTCGGTTCTTGCCCAATCCCTACTTTGTCAGTGAACTGCGCGCTCATGACGGCTTGGAGCGCGAGGTGGAAGAATACGTCCTGAAGAATGAAGAAACCCGGATTTTTCTCGATCGGCTGTATTCTTTGCTGGACTTTACCTTGCCGCTTTATGAGCGCGAAGGGAAGAGCAGTTTAACAGTCGCGCTTGGCTGCACCGGCGGGCGTCATCGTTCGGTGGTTTTAGTGGAAGAGTTACATAAAAGACTGAGTCGCGGCAAATTCCGCATTCATGTCAAGCATCGCGACATCGAAAAATGATCCATGGTCAAGGTCGTTAAAAAAATGGAAATCAAAAATAAACTTGGGGTTCATGCGCGGGCCGCAGCGCTGCTGGTTCAAACCGTCAACCGCTTTTCAGCCCAAGTTACTATCTCGAAAGACGGTCAATCAGCCGACGGCCGCAGCATCATGGGCGTGCTTACGTTGGCGGCGACTCAGGGAAGCACCATTGAAGTGGAAGCGGCTGGTCACGACGCTGAACAAGCGGTCAAAGCGATCGAGAAGCTGATCGACAAAAGGTTCAACGAGAACGAGTAAGGTTGAATCACCCACTCTTATTGGCTATATGAGAGGGATTAATCAGTTCCAATAGCGTCTGGAGGTTCACCATGGCTGGGAGAGATTTTCTATTCACATCGGAATCGGTTTCTGAAGGTCATCCAGACAAATTATGCGATCAGATATCCGATGCGGTACTCGATGCGCATCTAGCGCACGATCCGGATAGCCGTGTGGCCTGTGAGAGCCTGGCTAAAACCGGCATGATTGTGATCGCCGGAGAGATCACCAGCAAAGCCCGGGTGAGCTACACCGATGTCGCTAGAGAAGTGGTGCGCGATATCGGCTACACCGACTCTGCCATGGGGTTTGATGGCAATACCTGCGCTATTCTCACAGCGGTCGAGCAGCAGTCTCCCGACATTTCTCAAGGTGTGACTGAAGGCGAGGGCCTGCATAAAGAGCAGGGCGCCGGCGATCAGGGAATGATGTTCGGGTATGCGTGCGATGAGACTCCTGAATTCATGCCGCTACCGATTCAAATGGCTCACAGTTTGGTGAAGTATCTGGCAAAGATTCGCAAAGGCGGCGAAGCCTACTTTTTGCGACCTGACAGCAAGTCTCAGGTCACCGTCGAATACCGAGATGGCAAGCCCGTCAAGGTTAAGAGTGTCGTTATCTCCAGCCAGCATAGCCCTGAAGTCGAATATTCGAAGCTCAGAGAAACGATCATCGACGGCGTCATCAAGGCGGTAATTCCGCCGGAGTACCTGAGCAAGGACACCGTGTTTCATGTCAACCCGACCGGGCGATTTGTTGTTGGGGGGCCGCAGGGAGACTGCGGCCTTACCGGCCGGAAAATCATTGTTGATACGTATGGTGGAATGGGCCGGCATGGCGGTGGCGCATTCTCTGGCAAGGACCCGTCCAAGGTCGATCGCAGCGCCGCCTACATGGCGCGGTATGTCGCCAAAAATATTGTTGCAGCAGAGTTGGCTCAGCGCTGTGAGGTTCAACTCGCCTACTGCATCGGAGTTGCGCAACCTGTTTCAGTGCTCGTCGATACTTTTGGCACCGGCAGCATTTCGGAAACCGCCATCGCCAAGATCGTTCAAGACGTTTTTAATTTAACCCCCAAGGGAATCATCCAAGCCCTCGATTTAAAAAGACCTATCTATCGCTCCACAGCATCCTACGGCCATTTTGGCCGCACGCCGGAAGATGGTCACTTCACATGGGAAAAAACCGATCGGGTTGAAGATCTTAAGAAAGCGGCGGCATGCGCGTAAGCGCGGTGCGGCGGGAGGAAGTTCGCAGAATGGCATCGACGAAATACGACATCAAAGATATCGGTTTAGCGCAAAACGGCAGGAAGCGGATCCTATGGGCAGGACAGGATATGCCGGTCCTGCAACGGGTTCGGGAGCGATTTCAAAAAGAGAAGCCGTTCCAAGGCATGCGATTTTCAGCCTGTCTTCACGTCACGGCCGAGACCGCGAACCTCGTTCAGGTGCTGAAAGCCGGCGGTGCCGATGTCCTGCTATGCGCCTCAAATCCGTTATCGACGCAAGACGACGTCGCGGCTTCGTTGGTGCAACACGATCGGATTCCCACGTACGCCATCAAAGGCGAGGACAACAAGAGCTATTATAGCCATCTCAGAGCGGCGCTGGATCACAAACCGGTCATCACGATGGATGACGGCGCTGATTTAGTCTCTTTGCTACATACCGATTACTCCCATTTGGCTTCCGGTTTAACCGCAAGTATGGAAGAGACGACAACCGGTGTGATTCGCTTGCGCGCTTTGGAAAAAGACGGCGCGTTAAAGATCCCGGTTATTGCGGTTAACGATGCCGCGACCAAGCATCTCTTCGATAACCGCTATGGCACCGGACAGTCCACCATCGATGGCGTGATTCGAGCTACCGACATGTTAATCGCCGGCAAACGTGTTGTCGTTGCCGGCTATGGTTGGTGCGGCAAAGGCGTGGCGGCAAGGGCGCGGGGAATGGGCGCCAAGGTCATCGTCACGGAAGTCGATCCGGTTCGGGCTCTCGAGGCAGCCATGGATGGTTTCGACGCCATGACCATGAAAGAAGCCGCCCGTATCGGCGATCTATTCATCACACTGACCGGCGACATGCATGTGATCTCCGCGGATCATCTCAAGCTTATGAAAGACGGCGCGGTGATCTGCAATTCCGGTCATTTCGATATCGAGATCGATCTCGGCGCGCTGAAAAAACTCTCCACCAAAGTTGAGAAAAATATCCGTAATTCCGTCGACGCCTATACGCTCCCAGGCGGCAAGAGAATTTTTCTCCTCGGTGAGGGGCGGCTGGTTAACCTGGCGGCCGCCGAGGGGCATCCGGCATCGGTCATGGACATGAGCTTCGCGACGCAGGCGCTTGCTTCCGAATGGGCGGTGAAGAACAGGCACAATCTCAAGCCGCAGGTATACGAAGTCCCCAAAGCGGTCGAAGATTGGGTGGCGAAGCTGAAATTATCGAGCATGGGAATTAAAATCGATTCACTCACGAAAGAGCAAGAGAAGTACCTCTCGTCCTGGTCTCACGGAACTTAGACTCGTTTGGTAAATTCCTAAGGTCAATCTTCAGTGCTTCGGACAGGCGGGGCTCCCGCCTGTCTTCCCATATAAACGCATAAACGCGCCATTCTCCTTGACCTGGAGCGGGCAGTCTGACTAATAATTGCTTGAGGGTTACCGGGACACAGGAGGACTTATGACGTCCAGTTCGCAATCTGCAGTTCAACGTTTCGTCAGATCAGCACGTGAGCTTTTCGCTCAGGAAAAAGACCCTGCCGAGCGATGGAAAAAGATGACTCCCTTGCTGGAGGCTTTGATCGGCGATCGCTCGATAAAGGAACAGTCGAAGGATTGGCCTGCTTGCCGGCAAGGCGATGACCGCGCGCAAAATCTGCTTTTTTACGAAGATCCGGAGTATAAGTTCGTCATCAACGGCTTGATAAAGAGCCCAAAGACGCGAACGCAGATCCATGATCATGCGCATAACTGGACCCTCTATGGGGTGCTTGACGGTCATGAGTCAATTGAACGGTATGAGCGGGTTGATGACGGCGCAAAATCCGATTACGCCGATATCCGTCAGACGGAGAAGGTAAACGTAGGTCCGGGAAAAGTAGACCTCGTCGGGCCTTTTCAGATTCATGCCGAAGAGAGCGGCGAAGAGCGCACGGTTGCGATTATCGTTCGGGCCCAAAAAGCCGGCGGTTTCTTACAGGGGCGCTATGATCCGGCGACAAAAAGATATTGGCAAGGCTACGGACCCGAGCAGATTCCGTACGAGCTCAAGTAAAT
>JAICEJ010000127.1 GCA_025924215.1 Candidatus Binatia bacterium | reverse complement strand
GACCACGAAGACGAGAAACAAGTTTTTAAGGATTACCTGAACTTTCTCTCCCGCCAGTATTGCCAGGCGCCGGCGCAAGAACTACCACCCATGGAACCCTTGTGGGAAATTTCGGATCACGTTCCGACACCGGTGCGGGAACGATCCGGCGATAACGGCAAGGCCGTTACACTCGAAGAGTGGAGCGGTTGGGCCTCTCATCAACGCTATGCCTTGTACAAAACAGCTGTCTCGAAAAGCGAACCCGAGAAGTTTTTCGCGGTTCTCGATGAATTGCGCAGGACAGAGGGTTGATGTTCAAGACCCATGTCTAAGCTAACATCCAACGGCACTGGGCTCTCGCGCTTCGTTCCCTTTGGCTTGATCGGCCAGACCAAGCCAAGGCATTACCGCGAAATGTTGGGCGTGCTCTGGGAAAACAAAACCGAACTGCCGTACGCCTGGGATATCTTGAAACGCGGCGTGTGCGACGGTTGCTCTCTTGGCCCGTACGGACTGAAAGATAACGTTCACGAAGGCGTTCACCTCTGTATGACACGCCTGAAGCTTCTCAAGGTGAACACGATGAGCGCGCTGGATCCGTCGCTCATGAGCGATGTTAGCGCTCTTCGCCGGCTGGCGCCGGAGAAGCTGCGATCCTTGGGACGCATTCCTTTCCCCATGCTTCGCCGTCGAGGAGAAAAGGGCTTTAACAGGATTACTTGGGATCAAGCAGTGGATTTGACGACCCGTTCGATTCGCAATGCTCCCCCTAATCAGATGGCTTTTTTTGCGACATCACGAGGGCTGACAAACGAAGTCTACTATGTCTTTCAAAAACTGGCGCGCGTGCTCGGCACCAACAATGTCGATTTGTGCTCGCGCCTTTGCCATGCCGCCACCGTTTCGGGTTTGAAAGCGACGCTAGGTATCGGCGCGCCCACCGGCTCGCTTTCGGATTTCATCGGCACCGAGATGCTTGTCATCTTCGGCTCCGACTTGGCCAACAATCATCCGGTGACCACCAAGTACATGCACTTCGCCAAACAACACGGCACGCGCATCATCGTTGTCAATCCCATGCGCGAATACGGTCTGGAACGTTACTGGGTGCCGTCGATCGCATCCAGCGCGGTTTTCGGCACCAAGCTGATGGACGATTTCTACCAGGTGCGTGTCGGCGGCGACATCGCTTTCATCAATGGGATTCTGAAAGCCCTCCTGGCCGCGGATCAGGTGCATCACGACTTTATTGCCGCGCACACTGCCGGGTTCGAGGAAATGAAAGCTGCCATCGAACAACAATCATGGGACATACTCGAGCAATGCTCGGGCGTCACCCGCAATCAGATGATCGGATTCGCCCAACTCTACGGCACCGCCGAATCTGCCGTGTTCGTCTACAGCACCGGATTAACCCAACATGAGTTCGGCGTCGATAACGTCAAAGCGATCGTCAATCTGGCTCTGGCGCGCGGCATGTTCGGCCGGGAAAAATGCGGCATTATGCCGATGCGCGGTCATAGCGGCGCCCAAGGGGGCGGCGAATGCGGCGCCGAACCGGACACATTCCCGGGCGGCTTCGCGGTGGATGAATCCAGCGCGCGTCGCTTTTCCAATCTGTGGAAGCATCCGATTCCGTCGATGCCTGGCTTAAAGGTGCCGCATATGATCGAAGCCGCGCGTCGGGGAGAGCTCCAATTTTTATATTCCATTGGCGGAAATTTATTGGAAACTCTTCCGGACCGAAATTTGGTCGCCAGAGCCTTGGAGCGCGTGCCCGTGCGGCTACACCAGGACATATTGCTCAATACTTCCATGTTGCTCAATACTCAGGAATCGATACTGATCCTGCCGAGTCAAACTCGCTATGAACAACGCGGTGGCGGAACATCGACCAGCACCGAAAGACGAATCCGTTTCAGCCCGGAGATTCCCGGCCATACGATCGGCGAAGCGCTGCCCGAGTGGGAAATACCGGTGAGGATCGGGCGCAAGGCCATGCCCAACGGCGAGCTTCTTTTCCCCTTCGACGACACTCAAAGTATCCGCGAAGAAATGGCCCGGGTGATGCCGATCTATCATGGGATTGAGAAGCTCTCCAAGGAGGGCGATCATTTTCAATGGGGCGGCCCGTTCCTCTTCAAACACGGCTTCACCAGCATGCCTGAGAACCGGGCCCTATTTACGCCGATCAAGCCACAGGATCGACGCGCTGGTCCGGGTAAATTCTATCTGGCAACGCGGCGCGGCAAACAATTCAACAGCATGACCTTCGGCCATACTCATCGTGCAATGGGGACGACATCGCGCGACATCATCTTTATGTCGCCGGACGATGCCGAGAGGCTCGAGTTGGAAGACGGCTATGAAGTGGTCGTGCGCTCGGACACTGGTAGAATGAAAGCGATTATTCAGCTCGCGCCGCTTAAGCCCGGAACTCTACAAGCGTATTGGCCGGAAGCTAACGTTTTGATCCCGCGCCGGATCGATCCAGTATCCGGCGCGCCGGATTACAATGTGGAGGTTTGGATCGACAAGGATCAATAGCGCGGCGGCCGATGAGTCATCCAGATCGTTGCATTCGCGGCAAGTGCTTCTCCGAAACAACGGAGGTTCCAAGCGCATGAAGATATCTTTCTTGGTGAAGATCGTCTTAATGACACACCGTATCATTTCTGCCAGGGGATGGAGAAAAATGTGAAGCTACGAATGTTTTCAACCGTTGCCATCCTCCTGGTTTTGTCCTTTAGCCCTGCGCCAGCCACAGCGCAAAAAATTCGCGCCGCCAGCGGCGGCCTGTCTGTCATCCATTCGCTGCTCTGGGTGGCTTACGATCAAAAGCTCTTGAAGAAATACGACATGGACATGGAGTACATCGCCATCGAAAACGGCACGGTCGGCATGCAAACTCTGGTGGCGAACGAGTCTCAGTTCCTCTTTTCGACCGGATCCTTGGCAGTTAATGCCAACCTCCGGGGAGCCGACATCACGATCGTTGCCGGAGGGATCAACTTCATCCCTGATAAACTAATCGTCCGACCCGAAATCAAAACAGCTGAGGATTTTAAAGGCAAACGAATCGCCATCAGCCGGTTCGGCTCCTCTTCAGAGGTCAACCTCAGAATCGCCTTGGAAAAAATCGGCGTAAAGGCCGACCAGGTTCAAATCCTCCAGTTAGGCGGCGTATCCACACGCCAGGCCGCTTTGCTCTCCGGTCAGGTCCAGGCGACGGTGCTGAGCGATCCTCAGGCGACCTCGGCGACAAAAGCAGGCATGAGTCTGATGGTGGATCTGTCGGACAAAAAATGGGGACTGCCGCGCTACTGCCATAATTGTTTTATGACAACTAGGAAGTTTCTCGCAACGCACCGAGAGCAAGCGGTCGGTTTCATTAAAGCAATGATCGAAGGGCTCTACATGATGAAGCGGGATAAGAATCTGGCGGTGCGACTAATTAAAAAATACCTGCGCCTAGACGATGAGAGCGCATCCATAGGATATGATTTCTACATCGCCCAGCATGGCGACGGAATACTGAGCTTACCGGAGCCAAGAGGTCTCGAATTTGTCATCGCCGAGGTTGCCAAACAAAACGCCAAAGCTGCGGCAGCGACCCCGGACAGCCTCCGACTGCTCGAATCGACGATCCTTGATGAGATCAAAAAGAGCGGATTTATAGAACGGGTGAAATGAAGGCTCGAACTTAGAGGAGAAAACTAATCGAACAAGCAATCTCTTCTCTAAGCACCCTTAGTGTGTCCCAAGACTTATCTATGAACCGCGCCCAGGAATTCGAAGTTATTGTCGCGAGTCTAAAGCGGCGGCACACCGGAGTAACCTCAACCGTCGCGGCTCTGATACCGGAACAGGCAAAGCGATTAGAGATTGCCGCCCTGGGTCCCAGTGTCCCACCGCAATGGCCGCGCATCAGCTGGAGCGATCTCTTCAAGCACGGATTCAATCCGCCACCCGGGAAAAGATTTCGTATTTGGCATGCCCGACGCAACCTCGAGGCGCTCACAGGCTTGATTCTTCGTTCCGTGCTGGGCATGCCACTCAAACTCGTGCTGACATCTGCGGCGCAGCGCCGCCACAGTCGTTGGACACATTGGCTGATGCGGCAGATGGATACCGTTGTCGCGACTTCAGCTGAAACAGCGAATTATATTCCGGTACCTGCCAAGATCATCTCCCATGGCGTGGACACGGCGCGCTACTTTCTTGCTGATGACCGCGGCCGGGAATGGAGCAGGAGCGGACTTCCCGGGCGCTTTGGAATCGGAATTTTTGGACGTGTGCGGCGTCAAAAAGGAACCGACCTTTTCGTTGAAGCGATGTGCCGCTTACTCCCAAAGTTTCCCGACTATACGGCCATAATCATTGGCGCCGTGACACCCGACCAAACTAGGTTTGCAAGACACCTCAAGGACATCATCGCGGCTGCTGGTCTGTCGCAGCGCATCCACTTTCTCGGTGAAAGGCCCGCGGCTGAGATCCCTCTCTGGTTTAGACGCATGAGCATCGTTGTCGCGGCGCAGCGTTCGGAGGGGTTCGGGCTTGTGCCGTTGGAAGCGATGGCGAGCGGCTGCGCGGTGGTGGCAACTCGCGTCGGCGCCGCTCACCACATTATAGTCGACGAGCATACCGGCTATCTTGTTCTTCCCGAGGATCTCGACGGCTTGGTGTCTCGCCTTGAAATTTTGATGCGTGACCCGCAGCTCACGCTCCAAATGGGCAAGGCCGGCCGCACTCATGTGGTCAATCACTTTTCAATCGAGCGCGAAGCGGCCGAGTTGGAACGCGTTTACGAAAGCATCTGGCACGGGGTAGACACTAGCCGGGATGGTTAGGTTATCAGCGTTTCGATTTAATAATAATTAATTCATCTTCCTACATAACCACAGAGTTGCGCGGTGCTGTTATCTAGATCGAAGCCGGCCGGTTGCCCGACCTTCTCGGGTGACAGATAGTTACTCAAACCTTATGGTTCCTGTGATCTCCGCTCGTCCTGCCATACGAAATCTCCAGCGCGGCATCGCGCTTCTCTACGAAGACAGGGACATTTTGGTGGTGAACAAACCGGCCGGCTTGTTAACGATGGCGAGCGATTCGGAGAAAACGCGGACGGCTTATTTCATCCTGACCGACTACGCGCGCAAGGGTCGCAGCAAATCTCGCAATCGCATCTTCATCGTGCACCGGCTCGATCGTGAAACATCGGGGATCCTCCTTTTTGCCAAGACGATCGAGGCAAAGTTGCATC
Organism: Candidatus Binatia bacterium; assembly: GCA_025924215.1. Lineage (GTDB taxonomy): Bacteria > Desulfobacterota > Binatia > UBA9968 > UBA9968 > WHTF01. The sequence goes on along the minus strand of JAICEJ010000127.1, from coordinate 5,914 downwards.
TGCAGCAGCATTGGGACAGCACAGAGAAGAAATACCTGGCGGTGGTTCACGGCCGGATGGAAAAAGAGACGGGGATTATTTCTAGCTATCTGGCAGAAAACAAGGCGCACCTGGTTTACTCGACGTCGGACAGGAGCAAAGGCAGGTTAGCCCGCACCGCCTATCGAGTGCTCGAGCAAACCAAAGACTTTGCTTTGTTGGAAGTTGATCTATTGACCGGCAGAAAACATCAGATACGCGTGCATCTCGCCGACATCGGCCATCCTGTCGTGGGAGATACGAAGTACGGGAAAGAGAATCGGGGGCACCGCAATCTCGCGCTTCACGCCCGGTCGCTTTCGGTTACACACCCGTTCACGAGCGAGCGACTTACGTTTGAAACCGCAGCTCCCGCTTATTTTAGGCACCTAATGGGTACTTAGAATCAGGCGTAGGTCGAACTACTCGTGATCGGAGGAACAGCCATAACAGTTTGTAAGCGGAGAGGTGAGGCCGGAGAAGCGAAGGCGCAAAACGTACAATCTCACCGATTGGCCGTTGCTTGGCCATACAATGACAACACCAGCCTAGCGTTCGCTGCACCACTGACGCTCGCATTAAGCCTCACGGCAAAGACTCTTCGCTTTAGCCTCGGAGGGACTCACTCTTCGGCGATGACCGTCTGAGACAGCATACTCATGTCAAAAATATCATTCTTTTCGGAATGATTTAGGCAAGGTACGCCGTGGGATAGAAGAGCCTCGACCAATTACGTCATGAGGTCGATATATGGTTTACCGTTCGTGTCGCAGCAGACTCAGCGCATCTGGCACACCACATCGACGAGCGCGGGCTTGCCTTCCTTCACCACCTTGACGGCTTCGCGCAATGTCTTGATGAGATCTTTGGGCTCTGTGATCGGACCGGCACCCCAGCAACCGTAGGTGCGCGCCATGGCGCCGAAATCGACGTTGGGATCTTCAATGCGGATGCCGATAGTTTTGTTTTCCACCGGCCGGTTGCGTTGTAAGGCAACGCGCTCCTGGTGTTCCTCGTCGTTGAAATAAGAGCGATTGCTGCAGACGATGCTCAGGAGCGGGATCTGATGATGCACCGCGGTCCATAATCCGCTGACGGTGAAGAGCAGATCGCCGTCGGGCTGAATGTTGACACAAAATTTTCCCGAGCCCTTGAGCGCAAGCGCGGCGCCCAACGATGCGGGCAAGCCGTAGCCCAATCCGCCGCCTTTGTATTTGCCCAGAATCTGATTGAACTTGGCCGCGGCCAGGTACAGATTTTCTTTTCCTTGCGAACTGCCGTTGGTCAATACCCAGTCCTCGCCTTTGAGCGCCTCGATCATCTCGGCGTAAATTCGCGTCATCGAAATCGGCTTCTCGTCCCATTTCGTTTTCAGTTCTTTTTCCAACCCGGCTTTTTTGTCTTCGTAGATCTTGCCCCAATCGGCTCGACGCCGGGTAATATCGTCTTTCAGATCGCTCAATTTCTTCTCCGACTTCAAGCGCCGCACCAGCTCCGGCAAGAATACCGAAGTATCCGCCGTGATCATCAGGTCGGCTTCTCGCAACTTGTTGAAATCCGTTGCCCAGGCGCGCACGAGCAAGTCGTCGAGGCCGACGTTGATGATCCTGGCGCCGGCGTGCATCAACGGCGTCGGGCGACGATTGCCCTTTTCCTGCGCACGGCGCGTCGTCGCGCCTTCAAGGTCGGGAACATCCAACGCGAGAATCAGATCGGCCTGCGGAATCACTTTGTCGCTCTGCCCGGTTAAATTGAGAGGATGCTGCACGGGAAAATTGAATCGCCCAAATTGATCGAGCACCGGCGCGCCGAGAATCTCAGCCAATCCACCAAGCGCTTGAAAGCCCGCTTCTTTCCTGCCGACCCAGTCGGCAATAATGACCGGCTTCTTGGCCTCGAGCAGCCAGCGAATCGTCTTGTCAAAACCTTCTTCCGGCGCTTGCAGCGGCAGAGGCGCGGGATAACGGTCCAGGGACGGGAAGGTCACTTCGCCTTCGAGTTGCTTCTCTTGAACATCACCGTCATAGCAGATGTAAACCGGCGCCTGCGGCTCGGTCGTCGCCAATCGATAAGCCCGAATAAAAGACTCGGGAACCGCTTCCACACTGGCCGGCTGATCGTCCCATTTGACGAAGTCGCGGACGAGGTTTCCTTGCACCAGCGCGGTATGCACCCAGTCGATCCACGGCCGGCGATTGGCTGTGTCCATCGGCCCCGTGCCGCCCAGCACAATCACCGGCAGCCGGTCTGCCCATGCATTGTAGATCGCCATCGAGGCATGCTGCAGGCCGACGACGTTGTGCACCGCCGCGGCCATCGGCCGGCCCTTGGCCCGGGCATAGCCATGGGCCAGAGCGACGGCGATTTCCTCATGGGTGCAGAGAATAATCTCCGGCGCATGATTGCCGCCATAATTGACCAGCGAATCATGCAGGCCGCGAAAGGTCGCTCCCGGGTTGATCGCGATGTATTCGAACTCGAATGCTTTCATCAGATCGACGACCACGTCCGAACCCCACTCCGCGCGGGGCTTCTCGATCTTTTGTGCTTTGCTCATAGTTTGGTCCTTTCCTGCTTAGCGGCGCTAGCCGAACGAGATTCACCCCGATCGCATTCGAACTGCCGGCACGACACGTTCTACGACCACGATCGGCTCGACACGGCTTTACGTTTTTGGAACCGCCATCCCGCGGTTTACCGCCGGCCGTTGCGAAATCGTTTCGAACCAACGTTTAACGTTGGGGAACTCTTCGAGCTTCACGTTATGGCCGTCGTGACGACCGACCCAAGGATAGGTGGCGATGTCGGCTATTGAATAATCGCCCGCCAGATAACTTCTTTGCCCCAAGGTCTGCTCCAGTACTTTGTACAGGCGAATCGCCTCTTTATAGTACCGGTTGATGGCGAACGGAACCTTTTCCTCGAGCCGATAGAAATAATTAGCCTGGCCGAACATCGGCCCCACTCCGCCCATCTGAAACATCAGCCACTGAATCACTTCGTAGCGCTTGGTCATCTCCTGCGGCAAAAACTTTCCTGTTTTCTCCGCCAGGTACATCAGGATCGCCCCGGACTCGAACAGTTTCAACGGCTTGCCGCCGGGTCCATCGGTATCGATGATTGCGGGGATTTTATTGTTGGGATTGATCGCCAGATACTCGGGCTTAAGTTGATCGCCCTTGGCGATGTTGATGGGGTGGACTTCATAAGGAAGCTCCACCTCTTCGAGCATGACCGAAACTTTTTTTCCATTGGGCGTAGCCCACGTGTAGAGTTGAATCATGGGTAACTTCCTTTCTGAGCTTTGACGACTTTAGCGCTCGCCAGAACGATAAAAACAGAAATAAGTAAACACGCAAGGGAAACCCAGAACGCAATCGTATAGTTATGATTGAGGTCGAAAAGAAACCCGCCAAGCCACGCGCCTATCGCGCCGCCCAGCCCGATACTGAAGGTGAAGTATCCGAAGATCGCACCGAAGTGCTTGCCATGAAAAATATCCGCCGAGATAGCCGAAAGCACCAATGCGCGCGAGCCTTGGCCGAGTCCGTAGCAAACCGCATAAGTGTAGAGCAACCACGGCGCCGTCGTATCGTGCAACATCAGCAGAGCGAAAATTCCGACAGCGGATATCAGCTGAACCCAGGTAAACACCATTTGCCTGTTCATGATATCGGCAAGGTAACCGAAGAGAATTCTGCCGCCGATGCTGATCACTCCCATCAAACCGAAGATCGACGCCGCAAAGACCGTGCTGTAACCGACGTCGACTGCATGGGCGACTTGGTGCGTCACGATGACTTGATTACCCATGCTCGCCAGTGTTCTGGCAATAAACAGCAGCCAAAATGCCGGATTCGTCAAAGCGCGCCTGACCGTCCAATCCGTTTCGGTATGCTCTGCTGCCGATTTCGTCGTCGCGCTTTTCGTCGGTTCTGAGCTGATCGTGAGGACGCGCGGCAGGAACAGTTGCACCGGCGGAATCACCAGCAGCGCCGTGACCAGCGCTACCCCGATGTAGGCATAGGACCAGCCCCATTTGTCGATAAGCAACTGCGCGAACGGGACTAACAATACGATGCCGACACCACCACCGGCCCAGGCGATCCCCAGCGCAGTGCCGCGGCGCTGCGGAAACTCACGCGACAAAATGGCAACGTGAGGCACCATGCCGATCAAGGCGATGCCGAATGGCGAGATAATCCCAACCCAAAAATAGAAATGCCAGATCGAAGAAATTGTTGAAGCAAACCCTAATCCGATGGCCAGCACCAAACCACCCAGCATCAGAGTCTTGCGCCCGCCGATGCGGTCCGTTAAAGCACCGGCGAGCGGCAAACAGGCGCCCTCGAAGATAATCGCCAGCGAGATAGCACCCGCTGTCATGGCTCGCGACCAGCCGAAGGCCGTAACCATAGCGACGAAGAAAACACCGAAAGTACCGTGAAGACCGCGGCTGACTGCGATGTGCAAAAACGCCAGCGCGATCAGGCCGTATTTTTTCACCAGTACCGCTAAAGATAGCATTGCCTCAGTTATCTCAGCTTTCGCTTTCAGTTTTCATCTGTTCCGTACTTACTGCGCCACCGCCGCAGCTTTGCCCCTCATTGCGGAACAAGCCATTGCTACTAGAGCCATGATAGCGCCGGTGAAGAAACTGAAATTCATGGCCTGCACAAACGCCGTCGCGTTTGCCGGCGCCGGTGTCGCCGTCGGATCGCCGCTGTAATAACGAAACGCCGCGGTAAGCAGCAAGGTGCCCAACGAGACACCGAATGTCGATCCCAGACCGAACATGACATAGATCGCGCCGGTGGCAACGCCTCGATGTTCTGCCGGCACCGACGTGATCATCGCGGTGTGATTGGATGTGAAAAATAGCGCCGTGGCCAATCCCCACAGGGCGAGCACGGCAACCGCCCAGGCCCAGTGTGAATCAGTTCGCAAGAAGGAGCCAAGGAACGCGGCACAGACTAGAAAAGAGATGCCGGTGGTCGCCGGCAAGCGCGGCCCAACCTTGTCCACCGCCCAACCGACAAATGGCGACAGCGTCACGGTAAAAATCGGCGCGCTGATGAACAATAGGCCGATAAAGGATGGCGTTAAGTGCAGAATGTCTTGCAGGTAGAAAGGCAACATGAACCCGATCATCACTTGCGCAACGCCGACCAGCAGCAAAGTTAAACTACTCAAAGAAAACATCCGGATACGAAACAGGGATAGATCGAGAATCGGACTGGCGCAGGTTATCTCGCGATAAAGAAAGCCGCCAAAAAGCAAGACAAAGCCGCCGACAAATACAAACCGCATCGCCGCTCCGGCAGCTTCCATGATCCGATGATCGATGCTCGCGATCAGCGCCACAGTGGCCGCGATCAGAAGGAGCGCGCCAAGATAATCAATCGCGCGCTGGGATGAAGGAGTCGTCGGGCGCGCTGAGATGTTTCCTTTCATGCGATTGAAGAGTGTCAATAGAATGCCACAAAGCCCGATGGGAATTAGAAAGAAGAACACCGCGCGCCAATGGATATAGTCGATGATCAGGCCGCCGATGCTGGGACCGATGAGCACGCCTGAATGAAAGGCCGTCGTCATATACCCCTGCGCTCTGCCGGAGGACTCCTTGGGGACGGATTCCATGGCTAATGCTCGCCCCTGGGACTGGGTCATGGAGGCGCCGACACCTTGGAAGAGCCGAAATACAATCAACTGGGTTACGTTCTGGGACAAGCCGCACAGCAACGCTGCCAACGACGAAATCACCAGGCCAACGCCAAAAAGAGTGTGGCGGCCGTAGACATCGCCAACCCGGCCAAAAACCAGCGACAAACTAATTTGCGAGATTTGGTAAGCAATGACAGCCCAGGAGATCGCGATGATGCTCGTTTCAAGACTG
>JAICEJ010000126.1 GCA_025924215.1 Candidatus Binatia bacterium | reverse complement strand
TCATCAAATATCTCTATGCCTTGCGCCAGGCGACGGTGCCGATCCATTCCGCGTCGCGCGCGGTCACGACGGATAAACAACTAGATGGCGCAAAGCCCCATTAATCCGATCACCGTTGAAGTCGTGCGCAACGGCCTCGCCCATATCGCTAACGAAATGGCCACCGTGCTGCGCAAAACTTCCTACAACATGATGATCTACGAGGTGCGCGACTACTGCGTCGGCATCGTCGATCCCGAAGGCAACATCCTATCGCAGAACTTTGGCGCGCTGCCGATCTTTCTCGCCGATTTGGGCCCGGCCATCCTCGACGGCGTGCGCATGCACGGCCGAGACGGATTTCAACCCGGCGATGTGCTGATCATGAATCACCCGTACGTATGCGGCCAGCATTTAAATAACGTCGTGGTCTACACCCCCTTCTTTCATCAAGGGGAGCTGGTGGCTTTTTTTGCCGTGCGCGCGCACTGGATCGACATAGGCGGCACGCGGGTTGGATTCGGCTTCAGCGGGACGCGCGAAATCTATGAGGAGGGGCTGCAATTTCGCTCGCTAAAAATCTATCGCGGCACTGAGCCCAATCAGGATATCTTTCAAATCATCACCGATAATGTTCGATTCGCTGAATCCTGTCTGGGCGACTTGCGCGCACAAATCGCCGCCTGCCGCATCGGCGATCGTGGTCTCGCCGACCTTGTAGATCGTTACGGCCTGGAAACCTTCTTGCGCTGCGTTAGAACCATCTGGAGTCAATCTGAGGCATTGGCGCGTGAACATGTGGCGCGCATGACCCCTGGCAATTACCAAGCCGAAGCGCTGTTCGATAGCGATGGTGTGAATCTCGACCGGCCGGTGCCGCTGAAAGTAAAGGTGGTCGTTGCCGGCGGTGAGATGACAATCGACTTTTCGGACATCAGCGACCAAGTGCCCGGCTCGATCAATTCCGGCCAGTCGGGCGCCGTAGCCGCGGCGCGTGTAGCGTTTAAGTCGCTGGTGGCGCCGTTTTCGCCCATCGACGAGGGCTGTTTTCGCCCGCTGAAGATCGTTATCCCAGAGGGAAAGATTCTGAGCGCCACGCCGCCTTCGCCTGTGGGCAACTGGAGTCGTACGTTGCCGACGGTGATCGACTTGATTCTTAAAGCGTTGGCGCCATCGATGCCAAACAAGATCGCTGCGGGTCACAAAGGCGATATGGGCGGTTACGCCTTCTTCGGCACGAATCCGCGTACTGGCCGAAAGTTCCTCTGCCAGACGATCATGGGCGGTGGCTGGGGCGGGCGCGCTCACGAAGATGGGGAAAACGCCACGGTGTCGATGTGTCAGGGCGACGTCCAGAACGCGCCGGTCGAGATGCAAGAGATTTATTATCCCGTGCTCGTCGAGCATCATAGGCTGCGCGAAGCCAGCGGCGGCAGGGGAAAATTTCGCGGCGGTTTGGGTATAGAAATTTCGGTGCGCGTGCTCTGCGACGCTTTCACCAATATCAATGTTGAGCGCCAACGCACGGCGCCGTGGGGATTATTCGGCGGCGAGAATGGCGCGACCGCCAAAGCGCTGGTGAAGCAGTCGCCCGAAGATCCCGGCAGCTGGCTTACAAAGAAACCGAATTATTCATTAAAGACGGGCGGCAGCGTCACTTTCTTCACAGGCGGCGGTGGTGGTTACGGTTCTGCGAAGGAGCGACCTTGCGATCTCGTTGAACGGGATCGCAGGCTGGGCTACGTTTCGGCAACCAAGGAGTGAAGTGGCGGCCTTGTCGTTAAAGCACGCGCGCTCTTTCTCCCTCGCCCACGAAGCGGGAGGTTTGGAAAAATGCTCGATGTGAGGTGACTATGGAAGGTCAGCAAGAATTCGAAAGTCGATTGGTGCAAGTCCGGAAAGACATGCGCGACAAAGGCGTGGATGCTCTCTTGGTCTACGACTCCGGCCGGCATAACTTCCTGCGCATGAACTATGTTGCCTATCTCACCGACTTCATCAACGTCGGCCCCGAGACAATGCTGGCCGTGTCGCTTGAAGACCCACCTGTGCTTTATCTTTCCCCGACGTGGGATATTCCACGCGCGCAAGAAGAGTCGTGGACGACCGATGTCCGGCCTTTCAAGGAGTTATGGACTTGGCTACCGAGCATAACCGGCAAAGTCGGACTCGTTGGCCGAGAGTCGATGCACGTTGGCATGCACGATGATATTGCGAAATCTCTCAAGCACGCGCCGCTGAACGCCAAAGACATTATCGAAAACATGGCGCGGTCAAAGAACGCTTTCGAATTGGCGCGGCTGCGGAGAGCGGCGCAGATCGCTGATGCCGGCGTGAGCGCGCTGAACGAAGAAGCTCGGCCGGGCTTGAAGGAGTACGAATTGGCCGCCATCGTCGAATACCGCATGCGCTCGCTCGGCGCTGAAGACAATTTCGGCATGGTGGTCGCCAACAGTCACAACCAGGCACTGCATCCGCCGACGGATCGCATTGTCCAGGGGCGCGATATCATCATCGGCGAGATCACGCCCTGTATCGGCGGGTTGTTTGTGCAGATCTGCCGTACGATGGTGCTCGGTGAGGCGGCGCCGGTGGTGAATGAAAAATACGCCATATTGAAAAAGGGTATGGTTGCGGGAATGGCCGCCGCCAAGACCGGAGCGCCGGCCAGCGATATCGCGGCGGCGATCAACGGCACGTTTATCGAATCGGGGTACGAAGATTATTGCCGGCCGCCATTCATGCGCGTGCGCGGCCATGGACTGGGGTGCGGCTCATCTGCGCCGGGCAACTTGGAAGACAACAATCAAACCAGACTCGAAGAGGGTATGACTTTCATTATTCACCCCAACCAGTATCTCCCCGAGACCGGTTACATGACACTCGGTGACACGGTGGTGATGACGCAGACGGAAGCCGAGCCGCTGACGCACTCGTCGTGGGACATCTTCATTAAAGACTGAGACGGTAAGAAATTTAGACGGATGGAACAAGTGGAACGGATGGAACTACTGCAATCTTTTACGCGAATGTTCCAATCGTTCGAGAGGGTCCAACGCTTCCAGAAATGTCAGACTTTGTGGGTGAATGATGATCTTTGGTAGACATTCAGTCTTAAAACGAGGTTGCTCGACGTGGGACCCTAACCAAGTGCCAGCGGAAGTATTTCAGACGCGTCTTGCCGCCGTGCGCGACCAAATGGAGCGGCAGAATCTGGACGCTCTGGTGATCTATGGGGATAATTATTCTTTCGCCGATCTCTGCTATCTGACAAATTATTTTCCCAAAGTGCGCGGCGGTATCGCGGTGGTGCCGTGGGAAGGCGCGGTTTCAATGCTGCTCAACATCGGCAGCCGGGACGTGCCGTTCGCGAAAACACTGACATGGGTGGAAGACGTACGCGCTTCGAACCAAGTCGGCGCCGATGGCGCGAAGCTCTTAAAGGAGAAGGGATTCGAAAAGTCCAAGATTGGATTGATTGATTCCGGTCAAGGCTTTCCGCTGCCGCAGCTCGAGGAAATGAAGACTGCCTTGCCGCAGGTCAATTGGCAAGACTGTGCCCCGATGTTCCAACCGCTTCGGCTGGTAAAAACCGCGCAAGAGCTGGCCGCCATGCGCGAAGCGGGCCGTTTGCTACAGGAGATTTGCGCCGGCGCGGAAGGGTTCACTGAATCGGGACGAAAGGAATACCAGGTTGTCGCCGACATCGATCGGCTGGCGCGCGATAAGGGCGCAGAGGACATCCGCATTCTAGCCGGAGAGAAGAGATTGAACCCGCCAAGTTTCAAGCAGGCGGGTATGATTGGCGGACACTGGGCGATTTACTTAGCCGTGCAGCACGAACGCTATTGGGCCGAAGCAGGACGGACTTTCATCTTGTCTGGCGGCGTCAAGCTTAAGGACGCGTATCAGAAAGCTCAGGAGATCGTCGTGGCCATGGCCAACCAACTCAAGCCCAACGGAGCGGTCGCCGCAGTCGACGAGACCGCGCAGCGCGAGCTCGGTGAATTCTACGGCGCGGCTTCCGTGTACGGCCTCGCAAACGGAATCGGGCTGAACCAGTGGGAGGCACCGTTTCTGAGTGAAAGCGACGCGCGCGAAGTCGGCGCAGCATCGGTTGGGGCAACGACGTTGAATGAAAATATGACTCTCGCGTTGCGCGTGGCCTTCGAAACCGAGGGGAAAATAATTCTTTACGGCGATAGTTTCGAAGTGACGGCGGGCGGGGCGAAGTCACTGCTCGGTGGTTGAATTGCATCACGACAGAAGAGTGTCAGCTCAGATTCCTTCCCTTGACGGGAAATATCAGGATGGGGTGGGAGAATCAGACACATGCTTTGTGAATCGATGGTTCGGAAGGTTTGATGGTTACGGCCTATAAAGAAAATCGCAAGGCTTGATGAGAATCGCAGTTGATATAGGCGGAACGTTTACCGATCTGGTTGCCGTCGACGATGAAGGGAAAGTGTCGCGCAGCAAATCACTGACGACGCCCGACGATCTTGCCCATGGCATTCAGGATTGTTTACGCGGCGCAAGCATCGACGTTGCCCGCGCGAGTTTTTTTGTGCATGGCTCGACCGTTACGATCAATGCCGTTCTCGAGCGTAAAGGGGCGCGCACGGGACTCATTGCCACTAAAGGTTTTCGCGATGTTTATGAGATCGGCCGGGGCAATCGACCCGAAGGTTACAATCTTTTTTTTAAACGGCCCGTGCCGCTTGTGCCGCGCGATCTGCGCCTCGAAGTCGACGAGCGGCTCTACGCCACCGGCGAAGTTTTAAAACCGCTGGATGAGGCTTCTGCGGCACAGACGATCGCCGCGCTCAAGGCGGCCGGCGTGGAGAGCATCGCTGTCTGTTTGCTGCACGCGTACGCCAATGCGGCGCATGAACAGCGCCTTGGAGAATTGCTCCGGGAGCAGTTTCCTCAAGCCTATGTATCGTTATCGCATGAGATTCTCCGCGAGTTTCGCGAGTACGAGCGCACCTCGACCACCGTGTTGAACTCGTATGTCGGACCACTCGTCAGCCGTTATTTAGTTTCCTTGGAACGGATGCTCGGCAGCGCCGGTTTTCGTGGCACTTTTCGCGTCATGCAGTCCAACGGCGGAGTAATGTCGGCGGACACCGCAAAGAAGATGCCGGTGACGATGATGGAATCAGGGCCGGTCGCTGGTGTGATCGCGGCGGCGCAACTTGGTGAGTCGCTCGGTTGCCGCCATATCATTTCCTTCGACATGGGCGGCACGACTGCCAAATCGAGCCTTATCAAAGATTTTCATCCTGAAGTCACGAGCAGCTACTACGTCGGGGGCTATGTCTCGGGCCATCCGATGATGTTGCCGGTGATCGATATCGTGGAAGTGGGCAACGGCGGCGGAAGCATCGCGTGGATCGATCCCGCAGGCGGTCTGAAAGTCGGACCGCAAAGCGCTGGAGCCGCTCCCGGGCCTGCGTGTTACGGCAAGGGCGGCACGCAGCCGACTGTCACCGATGCCAACCTCATCACCGGTCGCATCGACCCCGAATATTTTCTCGGCAGCGGTGTGCGTTTGCAGCGCGATAAGGCAGTGCAGGCAGTGACCGAGACAATTGCCAAGCCGCTCGGTTTGTCTCTCGAAGAAGCGGCTTTGGGAATTTTAACCATTACCAACTTCAACATGTCGCTCTCGGTGCGCGCCGTGTCGGTTGAAAAAGGCTACGACCCACGTGACTGCGTTTTGGTGCCGAGCGGCGGTGGCGGCGCGCTCCATGCGATCGCGATTGCCCGCGAATTATCCGTGCCGCGCGTGATTATACCGCCGATGCCGGCGTATTTTTCCGCCCTAGGTATGCTGCTCGCCGATCTCAAGCATGATTACGTTCAGACATACGTGCGCGAATTGGCTGAGACTACCGGGGCGCAAATCGCCGGTGCATTCTCGCTGTTAGAAGAGTCCGCTTTAAACACGTTGGCTGAGGAAGGTGCTAAGGCGGAGCAAATCGTTCTGCGCCGCTTCCTCGACATGCGTTACCGGGGACAAGAATACACATTGCCGGTGCCGATCACCGAAGATCTGCGCTCGCTTGTCGATTTCAACGGTATACGCAGCCGCTTCGATCAATTGCATCAAGAGCATTACGGCCATTCAGCGCCCCAGGAGCCGGTGATGATGGTCAATCTGCGACTTTCCGCGCTGGGTAAAACCGATGATCGCTTGCCGCTAGCTTCGACAACAGTCGAGGCCGAACGCGGCGAGCGCGGTCGTCGAGCGGTTATTTTTCAAAGCAGTCCGCTCAACAGCCCGATTTACTTGCGTAACGGTCTTCGAGCGGGCGACCGCGTCGAAGGACCGGCGGTGATCGAAGAGATGGGCGCGACGATCTTGCTCTATCCCGGGGACAAAATGCAGGTGAATGATTTCGGCCATCTGGTAATTGACGTGTCCAATTGATTTACGTGCCTCTCCATCGAGGTTCAAATAAGCAAATGGTCCGCAGTGTATTGGCGGCGCATGTATCCCTAAATGCGATGCTACGAAACAATGGCTGAAGAAAGTCTTAGCGAAAAAATCGCGCGTCATAATGTCGCGTTGCAATGCGATCGGCTTCCAGCCGACGTCACTGCAGCTGCGAAACTCCACATTCTCGACTCCATCGGTTGTCTGCTCGCAGGCACGGTTTTAGAACCAGGAGTACTCGCCTACGATTTGGCGAATGCGACGAGCGGAACCGCTTCAACCTCAACGCTTTTTGGCAGCAGCCGGCGAGTTTCCTATCTCGACGCTGTTCAAGCGATGAGCGTTGCGGCGCACTGTGGTGAAATGGACGACATTCATGGGGGCGCAGGAACGTGTATTGGGTCAATGATTGTTCCGTCATTGCTCGCCATGGCAGAGAAATACGGCGGCACCGGAAGGAGATTTCTCGAATCTGCAGTGGCCGGATATGAGACTGTTATTCGAGTTGGGCTGTCAATTGACGCGCCCAAACTGTTCGTGCGGGGGTGGTGGCCGAGCACAATTTGCGCCGCGTTCGGGATCGCCGCGGCGGGCGCAAAGTTGTTAAACTGGTCCGTCGATCAGACCGCCAACGCATTGGGCATCGCATCACTTCACAGTGGCGGTATGATTACCGGTGGGAGCGAAGGAGCCACGGCGCGTCATCTAGCTTTCGGCCATGCAGCGCAGAGCGGAGCGCTCGCGCTTCTCGCAGCGCGGCAAGGATTTACCGGACCTAAACGCGCATTTGAAGATACGCGCGGCTTTTGTTTGACATTGTGCAATGAACCGCGGTGGGATTATTTGCACGATTTCGGACAGTACTATTTGCCTGAGGTTGCCTTTAAACCTTATCCCTGCGCGCGCCAGCTTCACTCCGGCGTCGAGGCGTTGCTCAAGGTTATTCAGCGGCATGCGCTGACGCCTGAATTGATTGACGAGATCAATCTCTCCTTGCCGACACAGAACGCGAGCATGGTGAATCGCCCATCGATCACCGCCAGTCGCGCTGCCGCTGTGGGCAGCGGGCAGTATGTGATGGCGGTAACCGTCGTTCGAGGCAAGATTGACCTGGTATCCTTCGGTGCGGAATTTATGAACAGCGGCGCGGTGCGAAATTTGATGGCCAAAGTTAAAATCATCGGCAGTACGGAGCTCGACCGCCATTTTCCAAAATACTGGTCAGGACGCGTGACCGTCAGGTCGGGCAGCGAAATTTATTCAGAAGAAGTGATCATCCCCAAGGGAGAGGTCCGCAATCCGATGGGCCGAGATGAAGTGGAACAAAAATTCCTATCACTCGCGACACCGATAACTGGTGATTCCCGAGCGCGCGCTGTGATCGATGAGCTCGAATGCTTGGATCGGCGCGATTCCCTCGAGCCCTTTCTTTCGTATCTCCGAGTTGCAACCTAGCGCTACTTTATCCCGAGCTCGCCATTGACCTCCCGTTGCATCGAGAAATCAAAAACCGCGGAGCTCTTAATGGGCGTTTTCAAGTTTAGAAATTGCATATCGGATTTCAAATGCTCTTCGAGCTCTTTTTCTGTGGGGATGGCGTTACGGGTGAACGCCGGGCGGCTCGAGCGATAGGTATCCAGAGCGACGGCCTGGCTCACGTTCAGGTATTTGGCGAGGATCTCAGCCGACGCGTTCTCGTTAGCGAAAAAAAACCGGTTTGCTTTAGTCATTGCACGCAGTGTCCGTTTGATGACGCCGGCTCTCTCCCGCAGCGTTTTTTCAGACACGATGATGCCGGAAATGAAGTTGATATATTCCTCGCTCGTCGAAGCCAGCAGATTGAGCTTGTAGCGGTCGCGGGCGATGAACACGGTCGGCGGCGACAGCACCGTGATGTGGACCGGACCGGAGATTTGCGCTTGGAGTTGCGCGGGCACATCGCCCGAAACGATGGTGGTGATCTCTTTGGCCGGGTCGATCCCGCCCTTGCGTAACATGTGATTTCCGGCGAGTTGCTGGCTGCCGCCGATTGTTGTGACCGCCATGGTCTTGCCCTTGAGGTCAACGAAACTCTTGAGTTCCGGCCGGGTCGTGAGCCAGAAAAGCGGGCGTTGGTTGTAGACCGCCAGCACCTTCATCGGCAGCCCCTGTATGATACCGCGAATGGCCGATCCCATGATGTGGATTGCTTCCACATCGCCGGCGACCGAGGCGGCGATGGCGGTGGTGCCGCGCGTGAGAATCAGCTCCGGCTCGAGCGCCTCTTCTTTAAAGAAGCCTTTGTCGACGGCGATAAAGGGCAGGATCGAAGAGATCGAGCGGCTGGCGTAGCTCATCCGGATGCGGTCGTCAGCCTGTGCGCGAAAAGCGCAGCAACAGAGCAACAAGGCGCACAGAAAAAGTCTCATCGGGTCCCTTTCCTTCCGGCCGGCCAAAACTACGCCCGTCGTTTAACAAGCCTTAACTTGAATGGCAAGGGACGTGTAGGCTATAAGGACGTAGCTTAGCGGGCCTATAAAGAGAAACATCATTTCACCACAGAGGCGCCGAGGTCGCAGAGTTTCGCACGCTTTCTAAACAATAACCGCCCGTCGCCATATACTCCATACTCCGCGCCCTGCGGTGAGGTCTTGTCCGATCTCGGCAACGTTTCGCTTATTTGTGGAGGTCCAAATATGGATGCAGATTCAACTCCCGGTTATGATCTTCTTTACGATATCATTCGTCGCCGCTCGAGCGTGCGTAAGCTCAAAACCGATCCGATTCCCGACGGTCACATCGACAAAATTCTCGAAGCCGGACGCTGGGCGATGTCCGGGGCCAACTCGCAGCCTTGGGAATACATCGTTGTCAAAGATCCGAAGGTCAAAAAGGATCTCTTCCGCTGTTACTCGGAGGACAACACCGATTTCATTTACTGGATGGAACAGCAGCGTGTCTTCGAGTTGCGCCACCCGGCTTATCAGATGACCGCGGACGAAGCCGTGGAGCGCCAGCGGCGCGGTGCGGGCTGGTCTGAAGCGCCGGCGTTGATCGTCGTGGTTGGCGACGGCCGTCGCCAGTGGGGCACCGTCCAAGGCGCGCACACTTTTGGCCGAGATCAATCTCATCTAACCGATGGCTTGGCGAATACCTGCACGTTCATGCATCTGGCGGCGGTGTCCCTCGGTCTTGCGACCCAATGGGTGACCATTCATGTTCAGGAGCCGTTCAAGAAAGTGCTCGACGTGCCGGATTTGATGATGCTCTATCTTATAATTCCAATCGGCTATCCCGCGGTGCAGCCTTCAGAAGGCGTGCGCCGTTCGCTCGATGAGATTGTGCACCACGATCATTACGACAAGTCGAAGTTCATGAGCAACGAACGCGTGATTCAATTTCTCTACGAGTTGCGCGGTAAGACGTTACAGACCTACCGGCAGTCGTATGTGGGAAAAGAAGAATCAAAGAAAGGTTGAGGGGCGAGAAGTGAGGAGTAAAAGAATAATATTTATCTTGAGAAAATATTTTGCAATTCTATTCGCATTGTTGTTCGTACTGGCGCGGCAGGCCGCTGTCGATGGCGCGCAGAGTGCCCCACTGACCAAGATCACCGCGGGTTATGGTGGCGAATTGGGCTATCAGGCGCCATTGTGGATCGCTCATGAGCTAAAATTCTTCGCCAGGCACGGCATGAGCTCGGAGCTTGTTCGCATCGCCGGCGGATCGCGCAGTACTTCGGCGCTCTTGTCCAATGCCCTGCAACTTTCGCAAAGCGCGGGCGTCGCGCCGGTGCAGGCGAGCCTGGCGGGCGGCGACCTCGTCATCATTGCAACTTCGACTAATCGCGCCACCGTCAGCATCGTAGGCCAGCCGAAGACAGTTAAGAAGCCGCAGGATCTCGTCGGTAAAACGGTTGGGCTGGTTGGACGCGGCGAGATGAACGAGTTTTTCTTTCTGAACGCGCTGGAGCGTTGGGGCATTGATCCTAAGTCGGTGACGTTTGTCGCAATCCCCGGAACGCAGCCGCGACTGGCGGCCGTGGTAGCCGGAACCATCGACGCGACAATCCTGGCGCCGCCGTTTAGCTTTGAAGCGGAAAAGTACAACCTTACACCGCTGGCGGATTTCGCTACCGGTTCGGACTCGTTTCCCCAGTCCGGCTTGGTCGTCCGGAAGGAGCTTTTGCGCACGAATCGCGACTTGGTTAAGCGCATGCTCACATCCTACGTCGAAGCGATTCACGTTCTTAAAACGGATGCCGAGAAGAGCTTGCCGATTATGAAAAAATATATGCGCATCACCGACGACGTCATCGCCAAGCGGAGCTATGAATACTATTCCAAGTTGTTTTCCTTGCCGCCTTTAACGGACGAGAAGGGCGTGGACGTCGTTCTCAAGTTTCTCGCTACTCAGGGCATGGCGAACGCTAGGAACGCCAAGGCCGACGATTTTTTTGATAACAGCTTACTCGCTGAACTGCAGCGCGAAGGCGTCTTCGCTCGATTAAAGTAACCGAGGGATTTAGCATGCCACGAACATACTTTAACTATGAATCCATGCTGCGCTGGCGCGCGGACTGGTTGGAGAAGCAGATGACCGGCAAGTTGCTGGTCAGGGGCAACGAACGCGATTTCGAAGCGTCGCGCCAAGCGTTGCTGAAGCGCTACGTCACCTTCGAATTCACGCCTGAAGTCGCTTCGAGCAACTGGTCAGTATTTTTGAACGACGTCAAGCAGCACTCGGGCCGGCACAAGCATCAGGGCGGCCTGGTACTATTCGTCATCGAAGGAAACGGCAGCACCGACATCGACGGCACGCTCT
>JAICEJ010000125.1 GCA_025924215.1 Candidatus Binatia bacterium | reverse complement strand
TAATTCGTCTAGGCGTTTTGCTTCAACTGAACGTGTATCGTTCTCGCGTCTGCATTTCGTCTCCTCGTTCTTCGTTGTACGTAAACAGAGGGGTGCATTGGGATTGTCCGTGAGCGGCTTTCGAGTTTTTAAAAAGAAGTGAGAGAGTTCTGAACGGCCGGACTCGAATCGAGGTGGGAGGTGGGTCCGACTGAGGCCGTCGGCAATTCCGGCTACCGCTTGGATACTGACTGTAGGAGTAATTTGTAATCAGCGCGCGTGAGTGTAGGTTTTCCCCGGGTGTGACATCTATCGCGAGTTTGACTCCTCCGCCCCATCGACCTACATGGTCTGTGGACGTGAAAGAGAAGCGCGATACGCCGCAATGTCAATCAATGCGTCCTTTTCAATCCGGAGACTTCGGGCTGTATCCACCGCCCGAATACCGGCCTCTAGCTTTCCCCGTTTCTCATACAACTCCCGCATCTCACGTATAAGTCTAGCCTGTAGTTCGGTGTCAGCAAAGGTTCGCATTTTTGGTCCTTCTTTCGAAAAGCACCCTGGGCTGAGCAATTAATAAGCCAGCCGGGAAGTTTCAAAATATCCAATGAAATGGGAAGGCAAAGCGACGCACGAGCAGACATTGAACTTCAGGACTGAACGAAACTGCCGCAAGCGAAACATAAACGGACAAGATTGAAATCGGATTGCATCCCCGTCAATTTTACGATACCCGCCACGACAACGGTCAACCCAGCGTATCGCTGTTTGTAATGCTGTCTTGTTTTGTCTCCCTCTGTTCCTCAGCGTTTCTATTTCATGCCTTGTGTTACTGGCTTTACCCTCGCTCGCTCTATTTCTGTCAGGGGTGCCAGCTTGGAGACACCTTTGTGACTCGCCAGTGCGGAAATCGTCACCGCAGCGCGATTGGTAAGCGGAAGCCGTTGGCCGGGAGTGACGCTCATGCGACGGTGATACGTCTGACAAGTGAAGCAAGTCCCCAGGGACGGCCTCAAAATTGATTCTTTCGTACCTTTAGAAAGTGGGTGCGGTGCGAGATTCAGTAAAGGGAAGAATGTGAAATCATGGGTAAGACCGTTGGCACCGACCGATCCTGCTCCATGGCGCAAAATAGCTTCTCATCATAGTTAAGAAACGCTCGAGCTCCAGATAATTGCCCATGCTCGCCGACGATTAGGTCAGGTAACCACGACGTGAGAGCTGTTCCGCACAAGCTTCCAGATGACGGACTTGATCGCTGGCAGCAAAGCGTAGAACCAGCGTGCGCGCGCCCGCTTCCGTGTACGCCTGAATTTTATCCATCACTTGCTCCCAAGTGCCCATCACGCAGAGCATTGCCTGAGCGGTGGCTTCGTAAGGCCGGTTGTAATACTGCGAGAGAAAGTTCTGACCCTCGCGGATGGCATTGTCATCGCCCGCGGCAAGCGTGAGATAAAGTCCCGGCTCAATCACTTGCGGATCGCGACCGGCCTCGGCTGCATAAGCGCGAATCTTCTCTAAGCATTCTTCGTAGATTTTTGGATCCGTGATGTTATTGAGCCATCCATCGGCCATGCGCGCGACGCGCTTCAGTCCAGGCTCGATGTTGTTTGACGCGAGCCAGATGGGCACCCCGTCAGGCTGGGTCGGTTTGGGCTCAACCGTCACATGCTCGAAGCTCGAGAAGGCGCCAGCATAGGAAACATCGTTCTCGCGCCACAGCTTGCGGATAATCCGCACCGATTCTTCGCTCATCCTGATTCGTCTGGCCGGATCGTGGCCAAGGACTTTGTATTCGTGCTCCTGGACGGGGTCGTTCGGCCGGCTGTAGCCGATGCCGAGATCGACTCGGCCGCGGCTGAGCCAATCGACAGTGCCAACCATGTGAGCCAGCAGAACTGGATTCCGGAGGGCGGCCAGATACACTGCCGTGCCCAGACGAATTCTGCGGGTGCGAGCGCCGACCGCCGCAAGGGTGGTGAGCGCGTCCAGGCGCGGTTTTGCGACGACGCTGTCGCCGACCCAAACTGAGTGAAAGCCGAGCGCCTCGGTGCGATCGGCGATATCATAGATGCTGCTCGGTTCGGCCCTGCCCGACAAAATCACTTCCCGGGTAGGCAATAGAATCCCAAACTTACAATTTGATTCGATAGCCAACGCTTACCTGGTTCCTTTATTTCTCATGCATCTCCGCGCCGCGAATGAGGCGTGCGACATCGTACTCCATAATGGTTTCGCCGCGCTGGTTCTTTACCCATTGGCGATAACGAACGATGCCGCCGCCGCGCGCCGGCACCGGCTTCTTGTCCAAAACCTCGATTTCCACCTGGATTGTGTCGTTCACCTTGACCGGCGCGAAAAGGCGCATCTTGTCGAGACCGGCAAACGCCATACCGGTGCCGTGGATGAGTCCCGTCTGCACTGTCAGGCCTTCGGCCATAGCAAAGGTCAAACTCCCCGGCGCGATGCGATCGCCGTAAAGGCTTTCATTGCGGATGTATTCCATGTCGAGAAACAGCGGTTCCGTGAGTCCCACCAACGTAACGAACTGCAAAATGTCGTGCTCAGTGATCGTGCGCCGGCCGGTGTTGTAACGATCGCCGGCGTGAAACTCCTGGAATGTTTTGCCCGTCATATGACTTTCTCTCTTTTGAGTTCGTCAATTGAAGCAGCGCTCATGCCCAGCCAGGTTCGAAGAATCGCGTCGTTATGCTCGCCGAGCAGAGGCGGCGGCATGCGAACGCTGGCGGGCGTCACTGAAAATTTCACCGGGATCCCGGCCATGCGAACCTTGCCCGCCGTCGGATGGTCGACTTCGATTAGCATATCACGCTGTAAAACTTGAGGGGCTTGGAAAACCTGATCAATGGTTTGCACGGGCGCGCAGGGAACTTCCGCATCGGTTAACAACTTGAACCAAGCATCATTCCGCCGCTGGAGAAATGTCTTGGAGAGAATTGCAATGAGTTCGCTGCGATTTTCTACTCTCTTGGAGTTGTCGGCGAAGCGCGGATCATTGATTAGGTCCCTCTGGCCGACAGCTTCGCAGAAACGCTTCCAGATCACTTCGCTGGCGACCCCGATCACCAGATAGCCGTCCGCCGTTTGGAAGTTTTGATACGGCACGATGTTCGGATGAGCATTCCCCCAGCGCGTAGGCACTTTGCCGCCAACAAGATAATTGCTGCCAACGTTGATCAGCGAGGCCACTTCGGCCTCGAGCAAAGAAGTGTCAATCCGCTGGCCGACGCCGATTTTTTCACGAGCGAACAACGCCGCTGCGACTGCTTTGCCCAGCATCAGTCCGGCGACCAGATCGATGATCGCCACGCCGACTTTGACCGGCTCCCCCTCCGGCGTGCCGGTGATGCTCATTAGACCGCCCCAGGCTTGCACGATCAAATCATAGCCTGGCCAGTCGCTCATGGGTCCATCGGCGCCAAAGCCCGTGAGCGAGGCATAGATGAGCCGCGGGTTAAGCTCCCGTAACTCCTTTTCGCCCAAGCCGAGGCGTTCCATGGTTCCAGGTCGGAAGTTCTCGATGATTACGTCGGCAGCCTTAACCAAGTCACGCAGCAACTCTACCGCCCGTTTCGATTTTAGATCAAGTGTGAGGCTTTGCTTATTGCGGTTGATACAGAGGTAGTAGGCGCTTTCGCCGCCCGCAAACGGCGGGCCCCAGCCGCGCGTATCGTCACCCGCTCCGGGTTGTTCCACTTTGACGACTTCAGCGCCGAGATCACCAAGAAACATCGAGCAATAAGGCCCGGCGACAACCCGCGTCAAATCGAGAACGCGCACGCCGCTAAGCGGCCCTGGCCGAACTTCGCTCACTTGAACGCGATGCCTTTTGCCTTGAGAATTTCATGGAGAGTCTCGACCCCGGCCCAAAGCCCGGGCATGCCTCCGGGGATCGCCGCGACTTCCATCGCCTCCATCAGTTCTTTCGGCGTGGCGCCGAGGGTGAGCGCGCGCTCGCTATGCAAGCGGATGCCGCGCGGGCGTAGCAAGGCACAACAGATGCCGATCATGATCAGCTCCTTGGTCTTTCTCGACAATGCGCCCTCGCGACCGAACGTGCCGTCAACGTAGAGTCCCTTGAGCTTTTCGAAGTATTCAGGATCCAATTCGGCAATGATGTCGTAGGCATTGTTCGCGGAACCCAGACCTACTTTTTTGAAGGCTTCTTTCGGGTCTTCTGCCATATTTCGTCCCCCTCTTGGTTCGCTCGTTTGTGTAGGACGAGGCCTGACCACCACGAAGAACACGAAGGACACGAAGAATTAGGAAAACAGATGCAACCTTCGTGCTCTTCGTGACCTTCGTGGTTCACCGATCCTCAGTCCTTGCGCGTATTCTGACCGATGACGACGTCGATCAACGCCGGCCCATTCTGCTCCAGTGCCCGTCTGATCGCGGGTTCGATGGCCTCGGGCTGCTCGACTCTTTGCCCGAAGATACCAAATGTTTCAGCGAGCCGCGCGAAGTTCAACTCGGGTCCGACCAGCTCTGCGCCCATCTCGGCGGCCAGACGGATTCTCTCCTCGGAGCCGCGGAATTGGTTTTTTACTGCCATGTAGGCGCGATTGTTGAACACGATCACGATCAGCGGCACGCGATATTTAGCCAAGGTCCAGAGTCCCTGGAGTCCGAACATGCTGCTGCCGTCGCCCAGACACGCGACCACGCGCCGCTTCGGCGCGGCAAGTTTGGCGCCGATCGCTGCGCCAAGGCCCCAGCCGAGATACCCGCCTGACGAATTGGAAAAGTAGGAGCGGCCGGTTGAAAAGTTAAAATTCGCCATGAGGATATCCTTGCTCGTTGGACTTTCGTTCACGATCAAGGTGTCTCTTTCGAGCAGGCGGTCCATGGTCCGAGCAAGCCGAGCCGCGTTGATCGGCGTGCCGTCCCAGCCCTGCTTCACGCGCGCCTCGAGTTCGGCTTTCAACTGTTCCTGAGCCTTGCGCATGGCAGCTAAGCGTTCCTCGCGGCCATTCGCACCCGCAGCCACTTTCGGGTAGACCTCTAGAAGAGAACGCAGCGCACTCCCGCCGTCGGCGATGATGCCAAGATCCACCGGAAAAACTTTGCCGATCTCCCAGGGATCTTCCTCGATGTGAATACAGCGGGTATCCGGTTTCATCACTGGTTCAGGCAGATAACGATACTCGCGAATCAAACGGCAGCCAATCGCGAGAATCACGTCCGGATCACCCCACACGGGGAGATTGAAAGACGGGTTGCGTTCGGCAATTTGAAAGCTCTGAGGATGATCGGTCGGGAAACTCAAGAAAGAATAACGCGGCTCCATGACTACCGGCGCACCCAGCATCTCGGCGAACTTGATCAAATCTTCCGTGCCGCCTGACTTGGCGATGCCGCTGCCGGCAACGATGAGGGGCCGATTCGCACTGGCGAGCATTCGTGCCGCCTGTTGCAACGCTTCCGGATCGGCGGCAATACGTGGCGTGATGCGCGAGCGTTCCGCCACGGGATTTGGATGATCGATGTTTTCGCCCAGGAGATTGCTCGGTAGTGACAGATACACCGGACCGGTGGGCGGGGTCGCCGCGACTTTAAATGCGCGATTGAGAAATTCCGGAATGCGATCGGAGCGATTCACTTCCGCGCTCCACTTGGTGAATTGCTTCGTCAATTCGACAAGATCCTTGCCTTCAGTGTGGGAATCACGCCCAACGATACGGGTATCGACATGGGTCGAGGTCACCACCACCGGAGAGCGGTCGCGGTAAGCGTCGTAGAGAGCGCCGACGGCGTTGACTGAACCGGGAAGAGTGCTTACCTGTGCAAGTGACGGCCGGCCGCTGACCCGGGCGTGGCCATCGGCCATCGAAACCACGCAGGTCTCATGGAGCGCAAGTACGAAGCGGACCTTTTCCTGGTCGGCGATAGTGCCGATGAATTCCTGGCCGCTTGTTCCCGGCAGACCAAAAACATAATCAATGCCATGGTCCACGGCGACCTCGAGATAGGCCTGCGCTACAGTTCTTTGCTTACCGTTTCCAGCCATATTCCTTTCTCCTCACGATGCGTTCAGCATTCCATCAAGAAGTTAAAGCGATCAGAGTCCAAAACGCATGTTACTCCGATGTTCCAGTTTTACAGCGAGGTCCAACGAATATTGACCATTGAAGCTTGAACGAGGCCTTAGTTTTGATAAAGCCGATCGATAAACCCACTGTCATCTAATTCCTTCAACAACGATGTGTTCATAATCCGTTCCGGCGGTACCTTCGCGGCATCGGGACGTTCTTTCGCCGCGAGCTCGAGCAAAGCTTTGATTCCTTGACCGGTCGGATAGGGCTTCTTGGGAACGATTTTGTTGGCAAAGTAATCATAAGTGGCGGCGACGGCTTCCATGTCATTGGTGCGCATGTATTTAGCTATGATCGTCATGCTTTCGTTTTTGCGCGTCTTGTAAAAATGGATTCCTTCGACAAACGAACGCATCAGCTTCATTGCGGAAGATCGATTTTTGCTAATGAAGCTCTGGCTGCTGGCCAAACCGGTGATCTGATATTCCGCTCCGAGCTCGGACATATCCAAAAGCACGTTCATGCCTTCGCGTTGCGCGATGGTCGTGATCGGCGGCAGCACGATGGCGGCTTCAAGTTGTCCCGCTTTCATCGCCATCAGGCGGGTCGATTGTTCGCCAAGTTGCAGGATTGTCACTTCGCTCGGATCGATACTCATGCGCCGCAGCGCGAAACGGGCGGCTATATCCGGCGCCGTGCCGAATCGATTGACACCCAGGCGCTTGCCCTTGAGCTGGCTCGGCGATGTAATTCCTTTGACTGTGATAACCTGAAATGCAAATGTGTTGACGATTCCGGCGATCATCACGAGATCGGTACCGCCCAGATTGCTGCTTACAACTGCCGGACCAGCCATTGCTACCGCTGGACCTCGCCTGCAAGCATCGACGCCGCCGCTGTCGGCCCACCGGGAATAAAAAGCAGGTTGACATCCAGGCCGTTTTTCTTGAACAAGCCAGCCTCTTTGGTGATCCAGATCGGCGCGAATGCCCCCGCCTGGGCGCTGTAACCAATGTGCATTCTCTCGACTTTGTCTTGGGAAAACGCGACACCTGCCTGCGAGAACATGCACAGCGTGAAAAGGCAGATCGGTAAAATAAGTTTCAAATAGCACGCTCCGTTTCTGCTTCCACAATCACTGCTGTGAACACCCTCGCGGCTGTGACTCGTTGCTAGTTGTCGTCTGGACGCTACTCAGCTGGCAGGCCAAACAGATTGCGGGCGTTTGCCAGAAGCAGCTTTTCCTTGACGGTATCTTTGAAATTCATCCTATCGAAGCTTACAAGCGCCTTGGCTAGATCGACGTAAGGGAAATCCGTGCCGAAAAGCGCCTTGTCCTGCAGCCGCGTGCCGATCGCCTTCTGAAACAATTCCGGCAACTGCTCTGCAAGATATCCAGAAGTGTCGACGTGGACGTTTTTCTTGTGTGTCACCACGCCCACTGTCTCTTCGACCCACGGCCAACCCGGGTGTGCGGCGAGAATTTTCATGCCCGGGAAATCTTTGGCAACTGTGTCTAAATGAATCGGACGTCCATAATCGAGACCGATGCCGCTGCCACCCGGCGTGTTTGCCCCGAGCACAGTGAAACCTATGTGGAACATCGCCGGTTTGCCGCCCGCCTGCAAGACTTCCCAGATGTCGTAGAATCTCTTATCGCTGGGATAGAACCTCTGGTCGGGCGGATGAAATTTAAAGCCGACGACCTTTGGATTTCGCACCAGCTCCTCGGCATAGCGGGCTACTCCCGGCAAATCGGTCGAATGTATATCCAGCGACGCCAGCACGCCGCAAAATGCCTTGGGATAGTTGGTAACGAGCTCCATTGCATGCTCGTTGGAATTGTGCGCGCCCTCAGTCACCGTCGAAGGATGCCAGCCGATCAGCAATGCTGTGACGTCGTGCTGCAAATAGGCGTCGGCAAACCCGTCCGCCGTTTGCGGCACTTCGCTCAAGTCACGGCGAAAATAGTTGCAAGCATGGGTGTCGAGCCCGCGCGTGCTCGGGTGAACGTGAACATCAATGGCGCGCATGATCGCTCCCGCTGACGAACGCAGCAATTGCCGGATTGGCTTTGCCGTCTTTAAAGAAACTGTGCCGCTCCCTGGCCATTGCCAGCAACAGCTCCGGCGCCTTCATCTTGCCTCCCGGAATCGCCTGGTTCACTTTTGTCAAATCGTCCAAGACCGCCTCCGCACCGAATTCATCGATCTCGGCCAGGGGCGCGCCTGGAAATTTCAAGCCCTCGGTTGAAATGAAATCCACCGTTGCCGGCGATTCACCCAACTCCACCGTCCTTGCGGCGCCAATCCGGATCGAAGTGAGAAGAGCCAGTTTGAGCATCGACGGATCGAGCCCGGCACCGCGGTTTTCTATTAGATGATAGATTTCCTCATTGGGCTTCTGACCGACGTAAAAGCACGGATTGCTTTTCGCCAATGTGGCAAGCAGCGTGGAAGATCGCAAAAAATCATCGCCGCGGAATTCGAACATAACGCGCGTGACATCTTCAACAATGGATGGCTTCCAGCTGTCGAAACTGAACAAAGGCGGCAATGACCGCAGTTCTTTGGCTGTCCCGTCGACAGCCTCGATCGTCGCACCGGCCTCGAGCAGGCGAAGCGCCATCACGGCGTAAATCATCAAGACGCTGTTCGATACGAATCCCGAAATGTCTTTTGTCTCTATTGGCTTGCGGCCGAGATCGATAAGGAACGACATCAAAGTAGCGTGACTCGAATCGTTTATGCCTCCTCGGACGACCTCTACCATCTGGGTGTAAAGCACCGGATTGAAAAAGTGCGTCGTGGCAAATTTCCCGCTTGGGTATTCGCCGCTATCAAGCAGGCTTTTCCGCGTCAGTGACGATGTATTCGTCGTGAGAACTCCGGTGAAGCCGGTTTCGCGCAATCTCCTGTACACGGATTTTTTGATCTTGCCGGATTCCGATACGGCTTCCGTCACCAAGGCGGCGCTCGCTATGTCCGACAGGCTCGCCGCCGGAACTAGGCGGTTTTTAACGCTTTCGATTTGAATCTCGGAAATCCTATTGCGTTTCTTCAACCGTTCGATGGTTTGATCGCGACGGGCCGCTAAGTTTTGCATGGCCGCTTCTGAAGTGTCGTAAGCCAGCGTTGGATAACCTTTCTGCGCGTAGAGAAACGCGATGTCAAAGCCCATCACTCCCAACCCGAGAACACCGACGGTTCTGATGGTGTCTATCATAGGACTTTTTAAAGAACCTTTTCTATCATCGATTCAGCTCTGATGCCGCCCGCCCTCGAGTCCTGTAAGGCCGCATCTTTGAGGATGGAGTTGATGGAGGTCACCGAAGGCGTCAAAGAATCTTCGAAGCGGTCGGTGAAGAGACGATAACACTTGGCTAATACTTCCGGCTTATTCGCTAGAGCCGGCAGCCAGCGACCGATCTCTTTCAGTGTCTTCTCCGGCTGGGTTTTAAAGAATTGAATGCTCTCGACGTAAACGCCGGCAATGTTAGCAACCAGTTGTCTGTTGTCGAACAAAAATTGCCGGGTCGTGGCGAGAGGCACCCAATGAAAGTCGAGCTCGAAACTGTCGGCGATGATGCTACAACCTTCTGCTTCCGCTAAAAACGCCTTCTCCGGCGGCAGTAGCGCAGCGTCGAGCTGGTTATCTCTGAGCGCTTCCAGGCTTCGATCATTGAGGCCGAGGTCGACTAGCGTCAGATCCTTTTTGATATCAAAGCCCCAGCGCCTGAGCAATGCAAGCATTACCATACCCGCCATGCGGCGCGGCTGGTTGATACCGATTCGCTTGCCTTTTAGATCGACGATGCTTTTAATCGAGGGATTGCCGGCTAAAAAAAATGCCGGCCGGTTTAGCACCCCGCCGACAATCACCAGATCGTTCCCCGCAAGTAATGAAAAAATCAACGAGGGAGCGTTGGGCGTTCCAACTGGCGTAACGCCAGCGACTATATCTTCGACGATCTTCTCTTCATCCTGTCGATTGACCACCTCGACCGCGATGTTCTTCCTCTCAAAAAGTCCCGCGGCCAGCCCGATCAAAGGTAAAAAACGTCCTATGCTGGAAACACCGATGCCGATTTTAATTGGATCCATCGGCTTACGCCACTATCGGTTCCTGTACCGGCGTATGACTCGCCACGTCTGGTACTCGGCTTCGTGGCACGCCATTCGCTCCGGCGTTCCCAGCTCCGAGTAACACCAATCTTCCGTTACCGGTGTTACAGTTGATTGGCTGCTTGGATTCCAGCATCACCGTGTCGTGTTGTTTGAGCACGAATTCTTTGTATGGTGTGCGTACTGTGCACTTGCCCTCCAGAACCATGAAGATACGGTGGTCATTTTCATGATAGTGCATGTTGTCTTGAATTCCCGGTTCGCAGTTGATCACCCATGCAAACCCAGTTCTCCACAAACTCAAATGCCAATTTCCGGATGGGCGTCGGCTTCTTTAATCGGATTTTTCATCTCCACCATAATTCCTCCTTGTTCGTCCAATTCGTTCCACTCATTCCCATTCGACGTATAAAGCCGAACTCACTCATGGCCCCGCTCAGACACTCTTAGGTTTATCAGCTGGCCGTATGTGGCGTCGCAATAGGGGTGGTCTTTTGATCTCCAACAGCGGCAAATAGCAAAGTTCTTGGCTGATCAAATTCAAGCCCGCGTGGGCTAATGTTGGTGCCGGCATGAGATCCATCGCATAAAGGCATATTCTTACTCCGGGTGCAGCGGCAGTACGCGATCTGTCTGCTCACCTGCTTGACAATCGTTGGTTCAACCGAATCTTCGTAGAATAATGCCAACCCAGTTCCTTTCCGTTTAGTGTGTCCCTGACTGCGTATTCCGTGTCTAATTGCTTTACTCAGAGATTTCTTAAAAGTGCGCGCAAAGGCAAACTATAAGCCCACTTGACCTTCGTCAAGGTTTTGACAGGTGGTGTACGGAGTTTTCGGATCTAGCGTCACAAACGCCGATGAATCTCGCTCGTCCCAAAACTTTATGTTCAAAGACCATGTTTAATGTTCAACGCGACGGCTTTCTCCCAGTTGCTGGATCAGAGATACAGTATAATGGCAGCTCTTACGCACGACCTCTTGAATCCCCACAGCAAACCCGCTAGGTAAATGTTTTCGCACATATGGCCAGGTAGCTCAGTCGGTAGAGCAGAGGACTGAAAAT
>JAICEJ010000124.1 GCA_025924215.1 Candidatus Binatia bacterium | reverse complement strand
TTACGTTTGTACTTTCGGATCTGTCGTAACTATTTTGCCTGCCTCGCCTGCAGAGTTTGGAAACTCTGGGGTGGGTTCAGGGAAATCAACTACTAAGGAGGGTCGGTTATGCCTGGAAATATTTTCTATATCATCGGCGTCATCGTCGTGGTGCTGTTTATCTTGGGCTATCTAGGATTGCGCTAACCCTGCATACGTCGGACGGACGAAGCAGGCTAATATTTGCTGCTTCGTCTGTCTCAATACCGAACGCCGTCATACGTTTCTGTTTCGTTCTTGGCACAAGCCAAAGACAATGTCTCGCCGGCAGAACGTAAGCTGAACAAATGCTCCAAGCCGTGATATTCGACGTTGACGGCACAATCGTTGATTCCGTCGATCTGCATGCCGAAGCCTGGAGAGTTGCCTTCGAAAAGTTCGGCAAGACTTTTCCATTTCACGAGATCCGCCGCCAAATTGGCAAGGGCTCCGACCAGCTGTTGCCGGTCTTTTTCTCAAAACAGGAACTGGCTCGATTCGGCGAAGAGTTGGACGAATACCGTGGGGGCCTATTTAAGAAAGACTACCTGCCGCGCGTACAAGCGTTTCCCGACGTGCGTGAATTATTTCAACGGATAAAAGACGACGGCAAACAAATCGTGCTCGCCTCCTCAGCGAAGGCGGATGAACTCGAAGCGTACAAGAAGATTGCTCGAATCGACGATCTCATCGAAAGTGAAACTTCGTCCGATGACGCCGATAGATCCAAGCCGTACCCGGATATCTTCCAGGCAGCCCTGGCTCGATTAA
Source organism: Candidatus Binatia bacterium (assembly GCA_025924215.1). Taxonomy (GTDB): domain Bacteria; phylum Desulfobacterota; class Binatia; order UBA9968; family UBA9968; genus WHTF01. Next base: position 10,475 of record JAICEJ010000124.1, on the reverse strand, counting down.
AAGGCGTAGCGCCCGAAAATGCCGTCGTGATCGGCGACACACCCTACGATGCGGAGGCTGCTTTCAGGGCAAACTTAAAAATGATTGGCTTCCTTTGCGGTGGCTGGACTGAGGAGGAACTACGCGGCGCCGGCTGTGTGGCAATTTACCGCGATGCGGAGGATTTGTTGCTACAGTACGACACCAGCGATTTAGGTTTTGGCGCTAACGATCTAAAATCGTAACGCCTCGCACCGCTAGTTCTTGATTAAGCTCCTCGTGAAAAGCCCGCGCCTAGGTACACTCTAGAGTGGGCGACGCGATCGCATCATTCAATCTAAGAAACCTTCAATTTATTCGGCTGGTATTGCCGCGGATCGATCTGCTTCTTGTGCTTGCGCCAGCTGTCGAGGAGTTGCGCCCGCCTTGCGCGCGATTCCTGCGAGGCTTCGACGAGATACAGCCGAATGGGGTTTCGCCGCTGTGATGTCCTCCTCAGAGGCGGCGGTATCACGGTGCTTAATCAACAGCCATTGCCGCGGCCGCATGCGCACGAGCACCCACGACCCGTGCAGCTTTTTACCATTTAGTTTGAACTTCAAATCACCTTTGGCGAGTGCCTTCTCGACATCATCCACTTCGGGCTCCCACGTGCCCCGATCCCAAATCATTACGGTGCCACCGCCATATTCCCCTTCCGGGATTACGCCTTCAAACTGGTTGTACTCGATCGGATGATCTTCGGTCTGCATTGCAAACCGCTTGTTCGCCGGATCGGTAGACGGGCCCTTTGGCACTGCCCATGAGAGCATCACACCGTCGTGCTCTAAACGAAAATCATAGTGCAGGCGGCTCGCACGATGTTTTTGGACGACAAATTCTAAAGTTTTCCTGTTTGGCCGGCCGGACTTGCCCTGGGGCTCCGGAGTGACACCGAAGTGACGCTTGCGATTGTATTCTGCCAGCCTGCCGAAGTGGCTCAGATCGTCGGGCTGTGCACGATCTTTTTTCATATGGGTTTTGCCGTCACCATTTCACCGGTATCATCATCGAGATTGAATAACGCGACCACCGGCGCGTGATCGCTGGTGCCGATTTCACGATAGACCAAGCACTGCGAAGCGCGCGCTGCTAGAGACTGGGTGGCCAGAACGTAGTCGAGCCGCCAGCCGATATTGCGCTCGCGCATGCGACGCCACGGCGCCCACCAGGTGAAAAGATTTTCGTTATCCGGATCAAGCGCCCGCCCAACGTCCACGAGGCCGTGACCAAGAATTCGCTCGAACAATTCCCTCTCCTCCGGCCGGTGCCCGATGATCGCGGGGTTTCGCTCTTTCGGATGCACATCGCGCTCGCTTCGCGCAATGTTAAGATCGCCACAGAAGACCAGCCGGGCGCCACTGGCATGGACTTCGCCAACATAGTTTTCCATATCGCGCAGGAACTGCATTTTTGCCGCAAAATCTTTACCGCCGTTTGGAACATAAGCCGAGACCACCACCAGATCGTCCATTTGCGCTGCGACTACACGGGTTTCGAAATCGAAGGACGGATGAAAGAAGCGCGGCTGCTCGGCAAAAGCGTCGCGGCGTATGTGCAGACCGACTCCGGAATAAGCGCGCGCGCCATGCCAGTAGCATCGATAGCCCTGCAGCTCGCAAAGCGCCGCGGGAACCTGCGCCGCGGTCGATTTCAATTCCTGAAGACAGACTACGTCCGGTCGCTCGCGCTCGACCCATTCGAGCACCTGGGCTTCGCGCGCGCGAATGCCATTAACGTTCCAGGTAGCAATCTTCAACGAAGACATAATTTTCTCCAGTGCAGAAGTATAGAAACAGGCCGCGGGAAACTCAATAATGAATAAACCCAGATTTCGCAGCAGAGAGTTGTTTGGTACGGATCGAGCGCGCTGCGGAGCGAAAGAACAGAAGCGAACAATCTCAATCTCATGTTGGCGCTTGGTCCATGGCCGATGATTGGTCGGAAGTCCGCCTGCCATAACAGAGATTGCAAACCGCTACAGGGCACAGGTCCATTGTTGGTTCGTCCGGCGGGCTTGCCGCTTGATTCGCTGTTTCACTTCGGACTGCGAGATTTAAGATGAAATCAGACCTGAACCTGTCAGACAGCCGGCAAGAAGATTGAGCAATCCAGCCGATGAGCTCGCGCACAAGAAGCGACAAGGTTGATTGTAGCCAAAAATTACTCGATTCTGGCAGATACCGAAGCGGCGCAACCGTCGCAACTGACGTGGTGAAGGGATGACTACATGCAATCCGTTTACGTCGACATGGATGATGTCTTGTGCCAAACGGCGCAGCACTTTCTAACGATTCTCGAAAGAGATTTCGGGATAAGATTTACCTTTGAGCAACTCACCGATTTCGATGTCGGCCAGGCTTGCGAGCTCACGGTAGACGAAAAACAGGAGTTGTACCGGATCGTGCATCAGGATGAGGAGCTCTTGAATATTCCGCCGATTCCAGGAGCCGTCGATGTTTTGGAGCAATGGAGCGCTGCCGGCCATGAGATTGTCATCGTCACGGGCCGCCCACCGGACACCTATGAGCCTTCCGTGCAGTGGCTAAATAAACACAGCGTACCCCATAACAGGATATTGATCGTCGATAAATATGGACGGTTCGCACCCGATGGCAGCCAATGCATCTCTCTCGAGGCCCTGATCAATCACAGCTTCTGCTGGGCTGTGGAAGACTCGCCGATCATGGCAATGTACTTGGCATCTCAGATGAAGACTCCCGTTGCATTGCTCGATCGCCCATGGAATCGGAAAGATACGCAACATGAGCTGGTAAGCAGGCACTACAATTGGATCGAAATCGCGCAGGCACTGCCGAGTAACAATCCATAATGACCGGCGCGCGCGCCGGGCGACGTTTCATCTTTCCGCTTTCATCTTTTTATACTTGTCTTAGTCCGTCTCCCAGCCGCCGCCCAGCGCCTTATACAGGGCAACCAGATTCGACGCCATGACCGTTTCGCTTTGGGCGAGCTCGCTTTCGGACGCATACAGCGAGCGCTGCGTTTCCAGCACATTGAGGAAATCGACCAGACCTCTGGTATAAAGCTCGTTGGCCATCTGCACAGCGCGGCGGTTGGCGGCCACCGCATCCATCAAAGCGCGATATCGGGTTTGTTCTTTGGCGTAGTTCACCAGCGAATTTTCCACGTCTTCGAACGCCGTAAGAACAGTTTTCTCATACAACGTCAGCGCTTGCTCCTGCTGGGCGTTGCGCACCGCGATGTTGGCGCGAATCCTGCCGGCATCGAAAACCGGCCAGAAAATCCTCGGCCCGATCGACCAGAAACGGCTCGGAGCGGAGATCAAGTCGCTTGCATTGATACTCTGGAAGCCAAAAGCTCCAGTCAACGAAAATCTCGGATACAGATCAGCCGTTGCGGCGCCGACCTGCGCGGTCGTAGAGGCTAAGACTCGCTCGGCGCGCCGGATATCCGGCCTCCTCCTGAGGAGCTCGGCAGGCATACCGACATGCGCCTGAGGAGGCAATGCCGGGACCGGCGCCTCACTGCTGAGTTCCGCCCATAGCGTGCCCGGTTGTTGGCCGAGCAGCACATCGAGGCGATGCACGCTTCCCTTGAGCGCGCTTTCGAACGCTGGGATCTGCGCCGCGGTCGTATTCACCTGGCCTTCGGCTTGCGCCACCTCAAAATCGCTCGAGAGCCCCGCTTCAAACCGTACTCTGTTTAGTTCCAACGTTTCTTGTTGTGCGCGAAGATTAGATCGCGCCACTGCCAGCCGACGTTGAAACCCACGCACCTCGATATAATTTCTGGCGACGTCACCGAGCAAGGTCACCAACGCACTGCGCCGCTCTTCGACCGATGCAGCGATATTGGCATCGGCCGCTTCCACCCTCCGTCGCACCCCGCCAAAGATGTCGACTTCCCAACTGGCGTCGAAACCGGCCCTGAAGAGATCGCCTGCGCCATTGCCGCCTAAAAAGGCGTCGCCGTCTCCGCCGGAAACAAACGCGTTCTCACTCGAGCGGCTTCGCCTGTAAGAACCCGCAGCGTCCAAGCCCGGCCACGCATCAGCTGCCGTGACTGCCCTGAGCGCCCGCGACTCTCGAATGCGTGCCTCGGCTAAGCGGATATCCAGGTTCAACTGCACGGCTCGCTCCACCAGCGTATTGAGCAATGGATCGTTGAACTCCGTCCACCAATCCTTCAGTGGCGCAGGCCCCGTGTCGAAGTCCGATTGCTGCGCTTCATTCCAGCTTGCCGGAACTAAGATCTCCGGCGGTTTATAATCCGGGCCGACGGAGCATCCCGCCACCAGAATCATCACTGCCCAGATAGCACGAGAATTACTTGCGAATTTACTGAGGCTCATTAGATTGTCCTTGATCTGAGTATTGCTTGCATGTCTCTCTGTTTAGGTTAGCCGATGGCGAAACATCCATGAGGCTGCCGAGAGCGTGACCGCCGCCATGAGCGCCAGGGGCCAAAGCTCAGGGATTAAAAAATTCAGACCTACTCCCTCGAGATACACCCGATGAGCAATATCGATGGCATAACGCAGCGGGTTAAGCAGGGTCAGGTACTGCAGAACCATCGGCATACTACTGATTGGAGTGGTCAGCCCTGATAACAATGAAAAGGGCATGATCAGAAGAAAAGAAAATAGCATCGCCTGCTGCATGGTCGCGGCCAGCGACGATAGCAACAACCCGATACCGATCGCCGCAAGCAGAAAAACGCCGAGACCCACATAAAGCGTAACATACGACCCCACAAACGGGATTTGAAACCAGAGTTGCGCCACCAGCAAAACCATAGTGGCCTGGACGATTCCAACGACTACGGCGGGCAGCGCCTTACCCGCCATGATCTCCGCCGGCCGAAACGGCGTCACCAGCAACTGATCAAAGGTCCCCTGCTCGCGCTCGCGCGCCACTGACAAGCCGGTTAGAAGCAGCGTCTGAATCAATGTCAAAGTGCCGATGAGAGCTGGAATCATGTGCCAGCGAGTCTCGAGATTCGGGTTGTACCAAGCCCTGATAGTGACGCGGATCGGCGCTCCACCTTGGCCACGGCGATTGCGCCAATCGGCGTTGAACGCGTTGACAATGGCATCAAGGTATCCCATCGCTGTGCCGGCTGTATTGGAATTGCGCCCGTCGGCAATGACTTGCACCGTGGTCGGCATACCTGAGAGCAAGCGCCGCTCGAAATCGCGATCGATCCGAACGACCAGCAAAGCGCGCCGCTGATCGATGTTAGTCTTCACGTCAAGATCGCGGTCGAGATTGGCTACTCGCTGGAAAACTCCCGAGCCGTCTATTCTTGCTAGCAGTTGTTGCGACGCCGCGCTGCGATCGTGATCGAATGCGGCATAGGGAACATGATTTAAGTCATAGGTCGCCACATAGCCATAAATCAGGCACTGCAAAACCGGTGGCAAAATGAGACTAAAACGGCTACGTGGATCTTTGAGAATCGCCAACAACTCCTTGCGGGTCAGAGCGAGTATGCGGTACAGGGTGTCAAGCATCGTGTATTAAGCAAGCCTCTTCGTAGTGACCCTTCTTGTGAAAATAACCAGCACCACGGCCATTGCACCCAGCACCAAAGCGTTGGGAATAATCACAGGCCAAATATCTCCGGCAAGAAAAATCGTCTGGAGTAAGGCCACGTAATAACGCGCCGGCAGCACGTAAGTGATCGTCCGGACCACATCCGGCATACTGCGCAGGTCGAAGAGAAATCCCGACAGCATGACCGCCGGCAGAAACGAAACTAGCAAGGTGATCTGACTAGCAACGAACTGGTTTTTCACCGCCGAAGAGATCAGCAGACCGATACCGAGAGCCACCAGCAGGTAAAGCATGGATGCGCCGGCGAGTACCGTCACTGAACCGCGAAACGGAACAGCGAACAGAAACTTGGCGGCAAGCAGGCAGAGCACCAGACCGATCATGCCTAGGATGAAATAAGGAATGGTTTTGCCGAGCAAGATTTCGTCGGTCCGGACCGGGGTCACGAACAACGCCTCCAGTGTGCCGCGCTCCCATTCACGGGCCATTACCAGCGTGGTGAGTAAGGCGCCGATCAAGGTCATGATCAAAACGATCAATCCGGGCACAAGAAAGTACCGGCTTTCGTTGGCCTCGTTGAACCACATGCGCCTTTGCACCGCCACTGGACCGTCAACCACTTCGATTCCTAGAGCTGCGCGCCGCGCGGTCCACTGGCCAACGGCACCCTGCGCATAATTCTGAATGATGCGCGCGCGGTTGGCATCAACTCCGTGCACGAGTATTTGCACTTCGGCGCCCCCAACAGTCAGGTTGCGGGCAAAGTCCGGTCGGATGCGAATAATGCCGTCGACCTTTCGCGCTAACATGAGCTCCTCGGCACGAGCCATGGACGTCAGCAATTCCGGCGCAAAATAAGGCGACAGCTGAAACCCGGCGGCCAATTCCGTCGCGGCGGGCGACGGATCTTCCAGGACAACCGCCACCGGCACATTGGTTACGTCGAGGGATAGTCCATAGCCAAAGAGCAAAATGAGCAGCACCGGCATAATGATGCCGATGGCGATGCTGCTTGGATCGCGCAGCATCTGTTTCGCCTCTTTGCGCACCAAGGCGCCGATGCGCCGCGAACTGAAACTTGTCATCATGCCGCACCCCAGGCGCCAGCGGTTTGCGCCTGTTTTGCGCGCGCCTGCTCGACCACCGCTATAAACGCATCCTCCATGGTCGGCTCGCTTCCCGGTCCCCGACTCGCCTGGTCGCGAATTGCCGCGGGCGTACCCTGCGCCAGTATTCTGCCGGCGTCTAGAATTGCGATGCGATCACAGTATTCGGCTTCTTCCATGAAATGGGTCGTGATCACCACCGTCACTCCTTGTTGGGAGAGCGCGGTGATGCGCCGCCAGAAATCGCGCCGAGCCAAAGGATCCGCGCCACTGGTCGGCTCATCGAGAAAAAGCGTTTCCGGCTCATGCAGCAGCGCCGCCGCCATCGCCAAACGCTGCTTAAAACCGCCGGGGAGATTGCCACTAGGCAAATCCGCCAGCGGCGCGAGGTCGAAATGTTGCGAAGCCCACTCGATCCGTCGACGTTTCTGTTCGCCGCGCAAGCTGTAGGCCCTGGCAAAAAACTCCAAATTTTCGCTGACCGAGAGTTGGCCATAGAGTGAAAACTTCTGGGCGACATAGCCGATGTGCTGGCGCGCCGAGGCACGGGCGCGGCGCAGATCCGCTCCCGCTACCCGCAACATTCCTTCACTTGCCGGCAATAAACCACAGAGCATGCGAAAGGTTGTGGTCTTGCCCGCCCCATTAGGACCCAGCAGTCCGAAAATTTCGCCGCGCTGAACCTCGAATGTGACATGATCGACAGCGACAAATTTTCCGAAGCGACGGACCAGATTTTGAACCTGAACAACCGCCACAAACTGAGACTGGGAGACTGGAAGACTGGGAGATATAGATCGCGGGAGATCGGGAGCTTCAGGCAAGGAGACATTGAGGCTAGGAGACAAGGAAGGGAGAAGATTCGGAGCAGAGGAAGCGCCCGCCACCGACTCCTGGTCTCCTTGTCTCCATGTCTTGTCGTCATGTCTGGTTCGCGTGTCTTCTCGTCTCCCAATCTCCTTGCCTCTTTTAAGCAGCACCATAAAGCCATCTTCGAAGCGCGGCTGCGCTGAAATAGCTATGCCTTCTAAGTGATCGGGACCTCCTTTTCTCTCGGTCTCCTTGTCCCCTCTTCCTCGGATCTGAACAGCTTCTTTCAAGCTTTCGCTTTCACCCTTCCGGTTTTCTGTAACGACCCGCACCCGTCCGCCCTCGGGAACGGCATCGACCACTTCCCGCTTGTCCAACAGCCGAGCTTGATATTCTCTGGCCTTCTGGCCCGTCGGCGGTTCGGCAAGAAATACCCGGTCTTGAGCTAATGAGCTGATCTCATGCGGATGACCTTGCATCAAGATATTGCCTTGATGCATCACTGCCACCTGTCCGCAGCGTTCGGCCTCGTCGAGATAGGAAGTGCTCAGCAATACCGTCATGCTTTGCCGGTTGACCAGTTGCAGAATGATGTTCCACAACTCACGACGCGAAAGCGGATCGACACCGACTGTCGGTTCGTCCAGCAACAGTAACTCCGGCGCACGCACCAGTGTGCACGCCAACCCCAGTTTCTGCTTCATGCCGCCGGACAACCGTCCGGCTACTCGTCCACTGAAAGGCTCCAGCGCGGTCATCTCCATCAAACTCGGGTAGCGCTGGCGCCGTTCTTTCATGGATACGCCGTGTAAGTCGGCGTAGAGATCGAGATTTTCCTGAACGGTGAGATCTTCGTACAAGCCGAATCTTTGCGGCATATAGCCGATCCGGTCCTGCACGCGTTGCGGCTCGGCAGCGACATCGATGTCCAGTACTTTTAGATCACCGCCGTCGGGTCGCATCAAGCCGGCGGCGAGTCGGATCAGGGTAGTTTTCCCTGCCCCATCGGGTCCCACCAGCGCCGTCAAGGTGCCATGAGCCACCTCGATCGAAACGCCGTTCAGTGCCTCAACTTTTTCGCCGCTGTCGCGGCGGAAAGTTTTGCGGATGTCGTGGCCGATCAAGACGCTCGAATTTACGGCGCTCATCTCTCCCCTCTCCCGCTCGTCGTGCCGTCTTCTTGTCTGACATAAACGCTCGCCGGCATTCCCAATCGCAGTTCATCATCAGGATCTTTCACAAACACGCGCACCTCATATACCAGGCTGGTTCGCAGTTCCTCGGTCTGCACCGTTTTTGGCGTGAATTCGGCGACCGGTGAAATGAATCCGATCCAACCTTCGAAGCGGCGATCGACAAAGCTATCGACCGCAATAGCCGCCGCCATGCCCTGCTTGATTTTTCCCAGATCCGGCTCAGAAATGAAGGCGCGAACCCACTTTGGATCCGTAATCGCCAGTGAAAACACCGGCCGCTGCGGCGAAGCCATCTCTCCTGGCTCCATCACTCGGGTGCGTATCACCGCGTCCACAGGCGCGATCAGTTGAGCGTCTTTCAGTTGCTGGCGCAGCACGCTCGCTTGCGCCTCGAATGCTTTTAGCCGCGCTTCGTTCTCGTTTATTTCCTCTAGGCGTGGCCCGGCTATCGCCAAGTCCAATGTTTTCTGGACTACCGCTAATCTGGCTTCCGCGACTTGCACCGCTGTTCTTGCATTGTCGACATCCTGCTGGCGCACTGCGCGGCCGGCAGAAATTTCGGCGGCGCTCTTCCAACGCTCATACTGTTGCCGCGCGTTGGCCAGATCAGCCTGCGCGGCTTGCAGGTTCGCCCGAGCTTGAGCGATCTCTTCAGGACGGCTGCCGCTACGCAGTCGCTTCACAATTTGCAATTGCGCCGCGGCTTGCGCCTCGGCCTGGGCCAGTTGCGGCTCCAATCTTGCGGTATCGAGGCGCGCCAGCAGTTGACCCTCCCTGACACGGTCGCCTTCCTGAACGAAAACAGCGGCGATACGCTCGCTGTTGTTGAAAGAAAGCTGTACTTGCCGCAGATCGATATCGCCATAAAGCGTCAGATGCGTTGGAGCACGCTCGCGTTGCATCAGCCGCCAGGCTGCGATTGCGGAGATGAGGGTTACGGCTATCAGTCCGCCGATCAAAAAACGTCGTTTCATAAACAACCGCTGCTCACGCGGTCCCCATCGCGTGTCATCGTTTGCGCCCCTTTTCAGTCAATACACCTTCGAAAACCACGTTGATGATCGTCGAATATCCCGTCCTAGGGGTTAGACGGAGCTCGGCCATTCTCGCCGGATTCATAATCGCCTCGGTTGCGCCGAGAAGAATTTCGATAATAAGGCGAGTCGAAACATCCTTGCGAACGATTCCAGCTTTACGGCATTCGTCCAGTAAAGAACCAAAATAAGTTTGAATTACCTGACGTCGTCGGGTTTGCACCAACTCGAACATTTGCGGAGCTTCACGCCTTATGTCGCGGACAAACGGCGGTTGTATTTCTTCGGTATGACGCTGCAGGCATGCCAGCAGTTGACGTAGTGAATCCAGCATGTCGTTGGAAAAACCGGCAGCTATGCGTTGGAGATCGATTTCGACCCTGCGAAATTTATCCAGAAGCACGGCTCGTAACAGATCGGTCTTGGTCGGAAAGGAGGCGTACAGGGTTTTCTTGCTCATCCCCAATTCTCCGGCTAGATCGTCCATGGTGACGCCGCGAAAACCGTGGGCAAAAAAATGTTGCCGCGCGATGACGATGATTCGCGCAGTGGAATCATCGTCCTGCGGTTGAATGAAGATGCCTTTTCGGCTTCGAGACGAAGGGACGGCCATAAAGTACCAAGGAAACTAGATCAGTATAGTTAGTTTCCTGTAACGCGGCAAGGACAGGTGCAGCTCCTGTCGCAGAGCAGCGACACGCGACAATTAACGCAAATTTTGATAGTCGGGACGTCAGGTGCCGGGAACCTGTATCTCCTCGTCAACTCGAT
>JAICEJ010000123.1 GCA_025924215.1 Candidatus Binatia bacterium | reverse complement strand
GAGCTAACAACATCGCTGCCAGAAGCGCTTCGGAGGTATTGCCTGCGGCTATGCCGAGCGCCGTCCAGACCGATCCTTGGGTGGCGAAGTTTACAAAAAACGCTCCCAGAAGAATGCCCGGCCAAAGCCTAAAACCCCAGATGAGAATCGCCGCGAGCGCAATACCGCTCGGTGGCCAGACCGCAGAAGCATTGGGATTATTAAAAGCCAGGGATAACCCGAAGATTCCGGCGCAAAAGTAAACGATAGCGAGCGCGAGGATCGCAGCTATCGCGCGTAACCTGCTCTTGAGATTGTTTCTAGGCATCAACGGATCTTACTAGCTTCGGATCTGAGCCTGGGAAACTTGGGTTCGCCCATGATAGCGGATCAGAGGGGGTTAATGAACACCTCTTGCGGTAATATTTTAAATCCACCGGCTGATGAACACTACGACTAAAGTTTGCGGGAAGAGGGTCGATACTGAACTTGGCCAGTGTTGATAAATGTCATAGTTCGATTTAGATCGCCGCCGCAGCGGCGGAATCCCGTCCCTAGGACGGTTCATCGTACTACGCGTCACCTCCGTTCACTGGTTAGTTATTATTTTTACGTAAGATGATCTCGAGGCAGTTTTCGTCAGTTCTGCAGCTTGCCGCAATGAGATTGTGCAGCGCGACTATCGTCTATGATGAGCGCATCTGCAAATTCATCAGTTCCAGTGCGGCGCGGCCAGCCAGTCCGTAGGGATTGCCGAACGTCTCTTGCATTTCGAAATGATTGAAGCCTTCGCCGACGATCAACTGCACAGGCTTGCCTGCAGCTTTGACCGCCGCGGCAAACTCGCGCCCCTGACGCTGGAACTCAGGTGTCTCCTGAGAGCCGTAGCCAACCGTGATCGGACAATTTAAATATTCGAGATGTCGTTGAGAGCTGAGCGCTTCTTCGGTGAGGTCGTCAAATTTCACATATTTGCTACGCGCTGACAGCCGTACCGGCTTTAAATCATACATGCCGCTGACACATAATCCCCCCTTGATAATGTCCGCTGGTAAATCGAAGTCCCGGCGCCAATCTGTCACCAGGATCACTCCGGTGAGATGCGCGCCCGAGGAGTGTCCACCGACATAAAGACGGTTGCGATCGCCGCCGAAGGTTTCCGCGTTCTTGTACACCCATGCGACAGCGCGTCGCACCTGATCCGCCATCACCATAAGATTGCCGCCGACTTCGTGTACCGCGGCAAAGTCAAGGACGACGTAGTGGGCTCCGGCGTTGATAAACACCTCGGCTGGGAAAGCAAAATCTTTTGCCGATCCGTTGCGCCAAGCGCCGCCATGAGTAAAGACCATGATTGGCGCGCTAGGGCGCGACGTCCTGTAGATGTCGAGTTTCTCGATTTCACTCGGACCGTAGGAGAGACGTAGGGCCGGCTTAAGCCGCTTGATTGCCGCTTCGCTTGCCAATCGGCGCCGCTTGGCGACTTGCTCCTGGTTAGGCGCATAGACGGATTGGTTGTACGCGTCATCGAGTTCTTTCTGGTCCATGTCGAGCCAGACCAGCGGGCCTTTGGTTTTTTGAATTGTTTGAGAGGCGGCAGAATCAACAGACATGCGTAACCCCCGAACTGAGTTAGTGCCCAGACGATAGGTCAACTTGAAACTTTGTTCAAGGTTCAACAGTTCAAAAGTTCAACGAAGAAAAATTGTAGGATCTCTTGAGAAAACGGATGAGGCGGAACAGGCAGATCAACAGAAGTCAGTTGATCATTCAACGACTCCGCATCTTCATTCTGAGCGACGGAACACTTAAAACTTTATGTAATTGGGAACTGCTTCCGCTCCGAGCCCTGCGTTGAACGTTGGAACTCTTGAACTGTTGAACAAGCGGCTTCGTTCGTGAGAGCGCGTTTATCCGCGAGGTTTTCGCCAGACTTTTCCAACCGCGAGACCGCCCAGAAAAATGGCGCCAATCATCGCTGCCTCCAGCCCCGAGAATCCCGCTGCAAAGCTTGCTCCTTTGGGTGTCAGCGGACAAACCACTTGGGCCAGTTCGGCCGGCGCGATCTGGGTCATTCGTGGGATATCTTTGATGCCATAGATGCACATCTCACCTGTGGGTAGGGAACAGAAGCGATCGGCGGGACACTGTTTGAGAATTTTTTGGGGCGCCCCCTTGCCGCAAACGGCGCCGGCTTCTCTTAAGACCTGCAGGGTGATGTCAGGGTATTTGGTGATTTGCTCGGGCATGCGAACCTCCTGCTCGGAATGGTTCCAAACGTTTCAGGGTTCCACTCGTTCCAGCCGTCCAAACGTTCCAGTCATTTGAAGTGCATTGATCACGAGCCTAGGTAAACATACCACTCGGAATCAGGATGGTTAAACATCGACGAAATCGAACTTCACGTTGAAGTTCAACACCGGTTTCAAAATTCAGTTGATTCTTGCTGAACGGCCGAGGCTACGACTCTTCGTTCACTGAACAGTCCTTCGGCAGCGCAGAAATCCTCGGCAGAAAGAAACCTATGTACGGTTATCCGCCCGATCGGTCTTAACGGCTTGACGGCTGGAACACTTGGAACGGTTGAAACAATTCGAACCGGTTCGTCTGCGGCGCTCTGACCTTGAACCATTGAATTGTTGAACGGTTGAACTATGTAAGTCGCGCGACTACGCTCCAAGCGCTTTTCGCAACTGCACAAACGCTGCGATTTGATCTTGATAGACGGCGATCTGATTGTCCTGCTCTTCGTAGAGGCTGCGCTGGGTTACCAGCAAATTCAGATAGTCGATGGCGCCGGCATCGAAGCGCGCTTTAGCGATGTCGTAGGCGGCTTGTGATTCCTTAACGGATTCGCGTGCGATCACGGCTTGCTCATTAACGTTCTTATAGGCGGCGAGGGCGTCTTCGACTTCCTGGAATGCCACTAGCACGGTTTTCTGATACTGCGCCGCCGATTCCTTCTGCCGCGCGGTAATATCTTCGAGATTACCTGTGAGGCGGCCGCCGGTGAAGATCGGCGCAAGCGCGCTGCTCGCAAGCGATACTGCGGTAGCCGCGGGTCCGCCGAATCCCGCCGCTATGCTGGCATCCAGGCCAAAGTTCAAAGAGGGAAAGAAAGCCGCGCGCGCCGCGCCGATGTCGGCATTAGCCGCGCGCAGGGTTGCTTCGGCTCTCTCGATATCGGGGCGCGCAGTAAGGAGAGTTGCCGGCGGGGTCAGGTTTACGTCAGGGATTTTGAGCGAAGCGAGCGTATCCCGAGGTGCTTGGAGATTTTGCGGCGCCTGGCCCAGCAGTATGGCCAAAGCGTTAAGGGTCGTGCTGCGCTGTTGATTCAGCGAAGCCAGCGAAGCGCGGAAACTGTTCACAGCCACGCGCTGCTGTGAGACCTCCAAGCCGGAGACGCTGCCGGCCTTATAGCGGGCTTCGATAATCCGCAACACTTCTTCGGCATTTTTCAAATTGTTTTCAGCGATGCGGATGCGCTCGTTCAAGCTAAGCACCTGGCTGTAAAAGTCGGCCGTGTCCGAGGTGACGACAAGCTCGAGCGCGTCCCGGTCGAATGCCGTTGCCTCAGCCCGATAATTAGCGGCTGTTCTGTTGCTGCGGTTCCTTCCCCAGAGATCGACTTCATAACTAATGCTGCCGGTACCACGCGCCGTGCTGACGTTCCGCGGGTCTTGAAAACTGCGCGATGCGCCGCCGCTGGCTTCGATCTGAGGAAAGAGCGAGGAGCCGGCAATTTTGCTTTGCGCGCGCGCCTGATCGATGCGATGCAGCGCCGCCTCGAGATCGAGATTCTGCGCCAGCGCTATTTTCATGACGTTGTTCAACTCGTCGCTGCCAAGCTCTTGCCAAAACGGCGTGATGGCCGGCTGATCGCTGGCGCCGACGCCGGCAACCTTGGTCCAGCCCGCCGGCATGGCGATCTGCGGACGTTGGTATTGCGGCGCCAAACTGCACGCCGACAGAGCGAATGAAAGAGCGATTGCGCTTTTAAGTCTAAGATTTTTCATATTACTCACTCCGAAGCTAAAGCCACCACAGGGTCCAGGCGCGCCGCCTTACGCGCCGGCAGGTAACCGAATATCAGTCCGGTCGCCGAAGCGCAGGCGAAGGCCAGCAGTGCCGGTGTCAGCGAGAAAATTACGCTCATGCCGCTGTAACGCAGAATCATACCGGCAGCCACGCCGACCAGAATTCCCAATAAACCGCCGGCGGCGCAAACCACTGCCGCTTCGATGTTGAACTGCAGCAGAATGTCGCGCATGCGCGCGCCGGTAGCCATACGGATGCCGATTTCCCGAGTGCGCTCGACCACACTGACCAGCATTATGTTCATAACTCCGATGCCGCCGACCAGCAGCGAAATGGCCGCGACCGTTCCCAGGAGCAACGTAAAGGTATCCTGAGTTTCGATGGCCGCCTGTAGATACGATGCCATGTTGCGCACGCTGAAGTCTTCGGTACGGTGGCGCTCGCGCAACAGGTTTTCAACCCGCTCTTGCGTCGCCGCAATGTCCGCCGCGTCAGAGACTTTAATGGTGATGCTGCTCAAATAACTCTTGCCGAATAATCGCACCAAACCCGTGTTGATCGGCGTGAAGATGACGTCGTCCTGATCGCTGCCGTTAGGGGAAGCGCCTTTTTCGGTCATGACGCCGATGACGAGGAAGGGTACGTTCTTCAGGAGTACGTAATTTCCCACCGCTTCACCGCCATCGGGAAAGAGCGTTTTCGCCACCGTCCGGCCGAGAACGACCACCGGCGCATACTGCTTCATATCGTCGGCATTAAAAAACTGCCCCTCAGCGACCTTCCAGTCGCGCGCCTGGGGGAAATCCGCGCCGGTTCCTTGGACCGATGTTTGATAATCGCGGTTGCCGAAACGGACGGTCATGCGCCCGCTGCGCTCGGGTAACGCGGTCTCGATATTCGGCAACGCTTTGATGGCGGCGGCATCCTCCGGGATCAGAGTGACTATGTCGCCGGCGTTACGAATGCCCGCGGCGCCCGGGCGAATCAGCATCAAATTTGTCCCGAATGAACTGATGCGGTCGAGCACCTTTTGACGGCTGCCTTCGCCGACGGCGAGCATCGCCACGACTGCGGCGACCCCGATAATGATGCCGAGCAACGTCAGCACGGTGCGAAAGATATTGACGCGCAACGAGCGCCAAGCGGTGACGAGAGCTTCCTGCATGCTCGCCGCCAGAGTGACGGCGCTTTTCAAACTTAGATCGGCGATGTCGACCAGCGGCCGGTTTTCTCTTGTCACAACGCCGCTGTCGTCGAGGATTCCACCATCTTGAATGCGCACGATGCGGCTGGCGTGCTGCGCCACGTTTTCAGCATGAGTGATGAGAATGATTGTCCGGCCTTCGACATGCAACTCTTTGAGCAGAGACAAAACTTCATCGCCGCTCCTGCTATCGAGAGCTCCGGTGGGTTCATCGGCGAGGATCACCGGTGGGTCGTTTACTAACGCTCGCGCGATGGCAACCCGTTGCTGCTGACCGCCCGATAGCTCCGCCGGGCGATGATCGGTGCGATCGCCGAGTCCCAGTCGCTGCAGTAATCCCCTGGCGCGAATCGATCTTTTCTGCTTAGGCAATCCCGCGTAAACCGAAGGAATCTCCACATTCTCGCCGGCTGTGGCAGTCGCCAACAGATTGTACCGTTGAAATACGAAGCCAAAGGTTTCACGCCGCAAAGCTGCCAGTTCGTCGGGCGACAGGTTGGCCGCCTCTTTACCGAGCACCCGATAACTCCCGGAAGTCGGCCGGTCGAGACAACCGATAATGTTCATCAAAGTTGATTTGCCCGAGCCGGACTGGCCCATGATGGCGACAAATTCGCCGCTATGGATTTTCAACGACACGCCGTCGAGCGCGCGAACGATGGTATCGCCGTTCTGATAATGTTTCTCGATGGCCGTTAAATCCAAAATGACATCGTTCATAGCTGCGGCCCTGTTTGAAAATTGCGCACGTGCCGCGACCGGCAAAAACATTCCGGAATCGCATTTTTCATAGCCCCGTTGAAAAATTGCGTATGTGCCGCGGTGAGCCAAAAAAATGCCGGAGTCACGGTCTTCATAGCTGCGGCCCCCGGTTAAGTCGAGGCGCATTGCTGCCAGCGCGTGCACGATTATTTTGGTCCGTTGCGCTGCCCTGTCCTTGGGGACGGCTGACCAGGATACGTTCGCCTGGCTCCAGACCGGCGATGATTTCCGCCTGCGTGCGCGTCTGCAGACCGACATGGATGATGCGTTGCTCGCGACCTTTGTCGGTAACGACGGTGACCCGGTACGCCTTCCCCGACTCATTGTCGTGCTCGGGGAGCCGGCGGGTTAGCACTTCGGCGGGAGCTATCGTGACATTTTCGGCTTTGCCGAAGATGAAAAACACCTGTGTCGTCATGCCGGTCATGAGCTGGCGGCCTTCGTTCTTGACGTCGATCAAAACATCGTAAAGCACGACTTCATTGACAATCTGCGGCGCAGGAAGAATCTGCCGCACCGTGCCCTGCCAACGGCGTTCGGTATTTCCCAGGGTTGTGAAATAAACAGGCATGCCTTCCTTTAGCTTTGTGACGTCCGCTTCGGCGACCTGCGCCCGCACGGTCATCGTGTCAAGATTGGCGATCTGCAGAATCGTCGGCGCGCTCTGGTTGGCGTTTAAGGTCTGGCCTTCGCGCGCGGGTCGAGTCGTCACGGTGCCGGCCATGGGAGCGTAAATTTTGGTAAAGCTAAGATTGGTCTGATTGCCCTTGATGTTTGATTCGGTTTCCTGAATTTGTGCCTGAATCGATGCGACCTGCGCTCTCGCAACGGCCGCTTCTGTTTCGGATTCCTGGAGGGCCTGCTGGCTGACGGCGTTGACGCTGAACAAATCGCGATTCCGGTTGAAGTTTTGCTCCGCCAAAGTCAGCTGAGCTTTCTGCTGATTGAGCTGAGCTCTCAGGCTGCTCAGCCGGGCTTCGTTGGCTTCGACTTGCGCCTGATACACCCGCGGATCGAGCTCGGCAAGCAGTTGGCCTTGCTTCACCGTATCGCCGATATCGACATGAAGTTTTTTAATCTGGCCAGACACCTGCGTGCCGACGTCAACGTATTGCTTCGCTTCCAGTTTGCCTTGCGCCGTGACCACTTCCTGAATCGTCCCACGGGTAACCGTGATCGGTTGTTGAGCGTTTGGCTCCGGCTGGCGTGCCGCGCTGGCATACCAGTACCAGCCGCCCGCGATCAACCCGGCTAGAGCAAATAAACTGACCAGCTTCTTGGGCCGCTGTTTGACTGCTTTTTTCCAATTCATAGTGGGCGTTGCCTTTCGTTGTCCTTATCGTGATACGAACCAGGAACCCTTTGTCTCCGCCGTTCAGGCAAAAAAAAGCGCCGGTAAGACCAGCGCTTTTGTGTCAATTTCAAATAACGGGGGTCACCTGGATGGCGGCGCTGGCCGTTTGAGCACCTCACCGACAGCGGCGCGCTGCTCTGGCGGTAAGCCTCTGACGAGCTCTTTGAGATCGTCAGCCACACGTTTCGATATCTGCCCACGCAATTGGCTGATCTGGATTAGCTGCTTGTCGTATGCGGCTTGATTCAAAGGCTCAGCAACCAGAAGGTCGATCGCTTGATTGCGAGCCTGGCGCATCTGGTCGCGTAAAGGATCATCCGCGGCGCGAAGCTGAGCCATTTTGTCGCGAAATCGGCTGCGTGCCGGTTCGGGCAGTTTTTCGATTTCGGCGGTGAGGCGCTCTCGCCGTGAGCTCTCCCGGCCGAAGCCGGGGCTCAACGTACCGAAGAAAATGCCCAGCAACAAAACATTCAATATTATCGACACGATAAAGGCGCTTTTTAGTTTCGTGTTCATAAAAGTCCTTCGTCCGGATCGAGAAAACTAAGCACCTGAACGGCGTCGGCATTCTCGGGTGCCGTGTCCAATGGGACATTCAACCCGAGGACAAAACCCATCATCAACGTGCCCGCCAGGACATAGGCCGGATTCGGTAAATGCAGTTCGGCGAAGGTTTGCTTGATCCATCGCCCCAACGAAAATACCTGCGCCTGAGGCGTCATCTGCGCCTTTAAGATGATCCGCTGCGCAAGGTCCGGGTTTGCGGCCTGGATCCGGCGCGTTTTAAGCATCTCGTCGATTTTTTCCTCTGGGTGGGTAGCCATAGTAAACCTCACAAGTAATTTTTCAGGCGTTCTTTAAGCGTCGTCTTGGCGCGCATAACCAGCGATTGCAAAGCCTTTAACTTGAGCCCCATCACTTCGGCGGCCTCGTGGTTGCTTAATCCTTCATCAAAACAGAGATTCAATGCAGTTCTCTGCCGCTCCGGCAGAGCGGCGATTTCTTTCTCAAGTATTTTCTGTTTCTCGGCATGTAAGATCGCGATGTCGGGTGAGTCTCGATCATCGGCCATCGTAAGCTCCTGGTCACCAAGCTCGATCGGTTTCTTCCGTTTCTGCCAGTCGAGACATAGATTAACCACGACCCGATAAAACCAGGTGGTGAATTTGTTATTCCGGTCCGCTTGCCACTTGCCGGGATCTTCCCACAATTTAACGAAAGCATCCTGTACGACGTCTTCGGCAGCCTCCCTATTTTGTAGATAGCGGTATGCGAGCCGGTAGAATCGCTCTGTGTGTCGCTGCACGAGAACACTGAAAGCCTGTTGGCTGCCATCTTGGATAAGCGAAAGGAGCTCTTCATCGTCTTTTTCGGGCCATGCAACAGGCATAGAGTTGTGATTCGAGTTGTATCTCGAAGTTGGGTGAATTGATGGAACTTCTCAATCATACATGGATCCAACTTAGAGCCAAAGCACTCCATTACTTTACGCCTCAACTGATGATACGACCGAGATAGCGAAAGTCTTCGGTGGACTGACTTTTATTAAGCGTAGTTCAGCAAACGGGAATTGGTCATAACGAGCTCCCCTTTGAACGTTCAACAACTTCACATCTTAACTTGGTATTGGACGAACTTGACAGCCTGCAAAGGGATGTCTTAGAAGCGGCAGATACTAACGATTATTAAGTAAAGCTGTTAAAAGGAGAGTTGGCGCGCAGAAATAACAGGTCGAATTAGGGGTGGAGAAAATCTGAAGGGATAAGGAGACAAATCATGGCACGTATCGCACACATTGCGCTTCTGACAAAAGATACGGAGAAATTGGCGGAGTTCTATAAGACGTCCTTCGGTATGAAAGAAGTCGCACGCAGCGGCGAAGGCGGGGAGCATGGTAGAGCAATCTATGTATCCGATGGCCACATCAATCTGGCTATTCTGCCGGCGCGCAATCGGCGCGAGGGCATCTATCATTTCGGTATTGCAGTAGACGATGTGAAGGACGCGGTCGAAACCGCTCTAGCGGCGGGCGCCACAGGCGGCACCGCCGAGCTACCAAAAGATGGGCGGTTCGCTGAGACCTTTGTGCTCGACCCCGTCGGCACCCGAGTCGATCTGTCGCCGGGCTGGAAAGTGTAGACGACATCAGGTGACACGAGTACAAGTAGTCTACGGGCATAAAAATCCATGTAGCTAAAACTGCTCAATTGTTTCGTTTGAATCGGCGTTAGCAAGAGACAGCTCTCAGAGTCAGCAGCATAGTCTCGGAATTTCTCGTCCGCTGCGTGACGTAGCCGTGTGTCAGCGCTGCGGAAGTGCATGAACGGTCTTAGGTTAGCGTCGGTTTTCGTCCGATGTTTTACGGAGGCTTTTTCAAGCTTCCACCCGCCCCCAGAGGAACTGATAACCAATTTATTAGTGCGAGTCGGATAAGAGCTCTCCAGTCCGAGGGATAAGTCAACTCGACGACGGCTGACGAAGTGCCGCCCACGCCTGTGCTAGCTGGCGCCAATTTGACAAAAAAGTACCCCTTCGTTAGGTAAAGAAGGAATAAACTGAAACGAATCTTATGAGCAGGAGGAATAATGAGCGACTTCTACAGCGCGTGGTTAGAACGGTCTAAAAGCAATCAGAAGAAGGTTGACGACGCACCGCGGGTAGCCAAATCCAAAGACCTCAAATGGGTGCGCACGCCGCAGGACTATAAGGCTGCCTTGATGATTGCTCCAGAGACCGGCTTCCCTACTGGCGGCAGCTGTCTCATGCGAGCTGAAATTCCGGTAGGCTGGCATACCGGCAAACACTTTCATGGCGAAGAGGCGATCTACGTTGAGAGCGGCGAAGGCTTTCTGATTTTGGATGAAAAACGTTACGACTTCTTCCCGGGAACGATTTTGCACATTCCCTACCGTTCACCGCATCAGCTCTTCAATACCGGAAACTCGCCCGTGGGTTACCTTTCAGGGCTAGCTTGGCACCTGGAAGCTGATGTTTATATGGGGAAGTTGGAGCAACTCGAAGAATGCGGCGAAAATGATCCAAATGTTTTAGCAAACATCCCTCAAGAAGAGTCTCAGTATTGGCCTGAAGACGGCCGGCGTATCTCAATGCACCAACAACAACACGAGAAATCCGGCGAGTCGAAACACGGCGCGACTTATTTCTTGATGGGCCGAAGCGGTAAGCAGAACGGATTTCGGGCTACGGGTGTGGCAATCAGCTCGATCTTTGTCGATCTGCCGCACACCAAGAGTCATAGCCATGCTCATCCGGAAGCCTACCTGTATGCGCTGGAAGGTGACGGCTATTCTGAGATTGGCGGCAAACGTTACGATTGGAATCAGGGCGATGCCGTCCATGTGCCTCCGGGCATGTTGCATCATCAACATTTCAACCCCTTCGACAGGGATATGAAAGAGCTCCGCTTCGAGTTCGGTGTTCGCTATTGGTTCGTCGATCAATGGAAGAAAGGCTACACCACGGTGGACAAACACTTGAAGGCGACCACTCACATGGACGACTGAGAATAATCAAATGACAGCACTTGACGGCGGGTTAACGGAATTGTTACCCGCCGTTTTGCTTGATGGAGTAGATCAGCACATCTTCAGATGTGATTTGCGTTCAGCCCGGATTAGAAGTTGTAACGGAAAGTAGTGGCGAGGAGCAAATCTTCCGCGACGAAGACAGAATTTGGTCCAGAAGAACTCGCTCAACGAAAAACTTACGCGCACCAGTAGAACTTTCTTGCAACGAATAACCAGATCTTTTATAGAGTAGTCAATGACGTTACGGAATTCCAAGAACGGCGCGCCGAAGATGATGCTGGGCTTCATTGTGCGCCGTTGCGCGGCCGATATCGGGCATCCGCCGAGCCCCGATGAATTCGCCGCTTGGGCCAATGCGCGTCGCCAGGACGGACATGAGTATTGCCTGTTTGGCAAACCGATTTCACCCTCCATCGCCAAAGTCATGTTCCAGCAGCCGGGCCG
>JAICEJ010000122.1 GCA_025924215.1 Candidatus Binatia bacterium | reverse complement strand
GCCGGAAATCCTCCGTCAAAAATTTATCCAATTGATTGGTTGGGAGAAGCGCAAAAGGTGGCAGGAGATACTGGCCACTTTGATGTGCTATTCACTATTGGCGGCATTGTTGTTAATGACAATCTATTTCCTGATACCGGCAAGCTTTCTACGTTGGTTCATACCACTGCCGATCTTTCTTACCTTAGCGCCGTTTTCATTTGTCGCTCACCGGTGGCGCCGGGAAGATTCGGCGCGGGCGCTGGCCGATCTCGATAAAACACTGCATTCCGACGAGCGGGAGATAACCGCCTGGGAGCTAATTGAAACCAAAGCGGATCGACCCGCGGCGCTTCTGGTTCTCAAGCAGGCGGCGGAGCGTCTGAAGATGGTCGATCCCAAATCACTGTTCAGCCGGTCCCGGCGCTGGCAGGACTACGCGGTAATTCCGCTCCTGCTGGTATGGGCCGGTCTTCTCTGGCTCGATGTCGATGTTCGCCTCAGACCTGGTGTTCATCCGCTGGCGCAGCAGGGTCTGGCGCAAAAGCTACGGCAATTCTCCCGTGAGCTTCAAGAAAAGGCCGGCAGCGAAGGACTGCGCCAGAGTCTCCAGGTGGGCCGGGAACTGGAAAAGGCGGCGCAGAAAAGTATCGAGGCGAAAATCGCCGATGAACAATTTAAAAACGAGATTGCTGGGATGAGCAGCAAGGTTGAAGCCATGGGAAAATCGACCGGCAATGAGCGATCGTTTGCCACTGCGGAGAGCAGGCAAAGCCTGCAAGATCTCAAAGCTGAACTGGAAGCGGCCCAGGAGCTGCTGAACCTACCTGATAGCGCCAAAGGAGAACGGGAACTTGGTCAATCATCATTGGACCGGCTGGCGACATTGCCGCAGCTCAAGCGCCAATTCGATCAGCAGGGTCAGGCAAACCGCTCGATGAGCCAAAATGAACTGAAATCGTTTCTCGATTCAATGGATAAACAGGTCACTGGCGAACTGGATCGGCGCACTCTACTGGATGCTCAACAGTTCCTCGAACAATTAGCTAAACAGGGAGAGAGTGAGAAGGACGAAACCAACGCGCGCGTTGCTGGACGGGGCGAGCAGGACCTCCCGGGTGATGGCGAAAAAGCAAAGAGCAACAGTAATCGGCCGGGAAGCGAGCCGGGAACGAAGGAAGAAAGTCAGCCGGCGCCACAGCTGCCTGCGGCAGCCGCGACTCAGCTGAAAGGCATGATCGGTGAGGGCAACAGTAGTGGCGTTGCCCTGAAGGGAAAGCCGTCGGCGGGCAAGACCGAAGTTTCGCAAGAGGAGTTAATTGCCACTTACCGGCGACAGGCTGAACAGGAGCTCAACACCGAGCGTGTCCCCGAAGCGCTGAAGGAGACCATTAGAAGATATTTTTTGTCTTTGGAGACCAGACAGCGCGGCGCTGATCCGGGAAAGTAGCCAAGCTCATACAGCGTTGCAGCAAATCCTTGACCTGGCCACATAGCCGGATGAAAGAATAAGGAGTTTAATCGTGGAATCCGTTGCAGAGATCGAGCGGCGTATGCAGAGCGCGCGGCGCTCCTTCGATGAAGTAAAGGCCGAGATGGCGCGGGTAATCGTTGGCCACGAGGACTTGATCGAAGATATTTTTATCGCGCTTGTTTGCGGCGGCCATTGCTTGCTTGAGGGTGTGCCTGGCTTGGGCAAGACATTGCTGGTGCGCAGTCTCGGTGAGATTCTAAGTCTGAGTTTTTCACGTGTTCAGTTCACGCCCGATTTGATGCCGGCTGACATCACCGGCACCAATATGCTCACCGACGATCCCTCCGGCAGAAAAGTTTTTGAGTTTCAGCGCGGTCCAGTATTCGCTCACATTGTCTTGGCCGACGAGATCAATCGCGCCACGCCCAAGACCCAGTCCGCTTTATTGGAGGCCATGCAAGAGCAAAACGTCACAGTCAGCGGCAAACTGCATCGTTTGGAAAATCCCTTCATGGTCCTCGCAACGCAAAATCCAATCGAGATGGAAGGAACTTATCCGCTCCCTGAAGCTCAGGTAGATCGCTTCTTCTTCAAGCTGGTACTGGAATTTCCAACGCATGCGGAACTTAGCCGCATAGCCGAACTGACGACCGCCGCGCCGCCTGGGCCGCTGCGCGAGATTGTCGATGGTCCGGCGATTTTGCAAATGCGGCAGTGGGTCAGGGACGTCCCTTTGGCCGAAGTTGTCAAAGATTATGCGGTGCGGATTGTTCTCAGTACCCATCCGCAAAAACAGCAAGGCAACGGCACTGCTATGGCGCAAAAATTCGTCCTGTACGGCTCCAGCCCACGAGGGCTGCAGAGCTTGATTCTGGCCGCCAAAGCCCGGGCGCTTTTTGCTGGAAGACCCAACGTCTCGTTCGAGGACATTCGCGCGATGTTGCTGCCGAGCCTGCGCCATCGCTTGATCTTAAACTTGGAAGCCGATGCCGAAGGAGTCGGTGCCGAAAGGATTCTCCAGGAGATCGTCGCTCAGGTTCCAGAGATTGCGGCAAAAAGCCAATGAATTCCGGATTTCGCGGCGCAAATTTTCAAAATCGGCTCAAACATTCCGGCGCAGCCATACAGGGTCTTATCTCGTCGATGCGGTTTCCTGGCGCGCTTTTCCGAACGCGCTCAGCACAAGAGCTCCCCGCTCAAGCGGTCGCTCCCCGGGAATCCTCAGAGACTTTCTTCGACGCGGAATTCCTCAAAAAGATCGAGCGGCTTCGGTTGGTCGCCAAGCGGCTCAGTTGGGCGGCCGCCAAAGGCGAGCACGCGGTTTCACGAAAAGGTTTCAGCTTGGAGTTCTCCGATTACCGCAACTATCAACCAGGCGATGATTTACGTTATGTCGATTGGAACATCTACCGACGGCTCGAGCGGCTGTTGGTGAAAGTGTTTACCGCAGAGGAAGAAATGAATATCTACCTCTTGGTCGACACGAGCCGCTCGATGGCGCAAGGATCGCCTAGGAAAATCGACTATGCCAGGAGAGTTGCTGCGGCGTTGGGCTACATTGGCCTGAAAAACTTGGATCGGGTTGGCGGCGCTTCGTTTGCCAGCACGTTGCACACGCCGCTGACCTTGGGGAGGGGGCGAAAGCAGATCCTGCGCTTATTTAACTTTCTCGGCGGCCTATCCTGCAGCGGCGCAACGGACTTGCGCCTGTCCGCACACTCGTTTTGTCGTCTGTTTCCTCACGCCGGCTTGGTGATCGTCGTCAGTGATCTCTTCGATCCCGCCGGCTGGCGCGCCGCGCTCCAGGAACTCTCGCTGAAAAAACACCAAATTCTGCTGATTCACATCATCGACGAACAGGAAAGCAGTCCCCAGCCCATGGGGGACGTCACCTTGCGCGATGTCGAAGGCGGGCATGAGCGTAAAATTTTCTTGGAGGCGGAACTGGTGCGCCGTTATCAGCAGGAACTGCGCCGCTATCTCGGTGAGATTGAGGCTATTTGCGCCAGCCGCCAAATCGATTACCTGCGCACCACGACGCAAATTCCCTTCGAAGAATTTGTTTTGAAAACGCTGCGGCAAGCGAGCAGCGTAAACTAAAAAGATGTTCTGGGGTTTTCCGCACGTACTACTGCTTCTCGCCGGCGCTGTCCCGCTGATTCTTCTCCTGCATAGTCTTAAACCGAAAGGCGTCAAGCTCGACACCACCACGCTGTTTCTCTGGGAGCGTGTGCTCAACGAGCAGCCGTTGGCGACTCGGCTGGGATGGTTACTGCGCAAGAATCTGCTTTTGATTTTACAGATTGTTGCCGCGACGATGCTCATCGCCGCCCTTGCTGATCCGGCGTTGCGTCATTTCGGCGCCTTATCTGGGGATACCGTGGTGGTCATGGACCTGAGCGCCAGTATGAAGGCCAAGGGAAGCTCAGGGCCGCGTTTCGAGGCGGCGCGTCGCGAGTTTCTATCACTGATCGATGGTTTGGCGTCGCATCAAAAAATTATGGTCATCGGCGCCGGTGCGCAGCCGCGGCTGCTTCAACCGTTTACGGCGGACAAGAGAAGGCTGCGCCAGCTGGCGCGCGATATAACCGCCACGGACGCTCCCGGGCGGGTGAAAGAAGCAATTCTTTTTGCTCATGCGTTTCTCAAGCGGGACACCCCCGATCGGGTGGTGGTGATCAGTGACGGCGCGTTCGATGGCGCCGAAGAGTATAGCCGCCCGGCGAACCATCTTCGTTTCATGAAAATCGAAGGTGGAAATAACAACATCGGCATTGTCGGCTTCGAATTGCGCCGTCATCCCGAGCGCAGGTCCCAGGTTGAAGTCATGGTGCACGTGAAGAACTTTACCGCAAGCTCGGCGCGTGTTCCGCTGACGTTGGCTATGGGCGAAAAGACCGCAGTGCAAGAAGTCATCGACCTGGAGCCCGATGGCCGCAAGATCTTAATCTATCCCCTTGAAAGCTCGCCCCGAGGAACGCTGGTCGCCCGTCTCGACATCGAGGACGACTTTGCCACCGACAATCGCGCGTATCTGGCGCTAAGCAATGCGCCGCCAGTGCGAGTCCTTTATGTCGGTCCGGGGAATCCGTTCCTAGCCAATCTGTTCCGTTTTTTTCCTCATCTGCAAGTCAACACGGTGCGAGAATGGGATCCGAATGCAGCGTCATCTCACTACGATGTCGTAATCTTCGACAGTGTCCCGGCGCCTCAGTTGGCGCAAGGAAATTTTATTTTGATCAACACACTGGCGCCGAATTTGCCGTTGCGCCTGCACGGCGCGGTCAAGACGCCGCGAATTGTTTCTCAACCGACAAAGCATCCTATCACCGAAGGCTTGAGTCTCGGCGATCTCCATGTGCAGGCATCACTGCGCTTGGCCCTCAGCGGCGAAGGAACCATTCTTGCGCGTTCGCCGGAGAGCCCACTAATTGTGGCGTTCGAAAAGGGCAAACTACGCGCGCTGGTGATCGGCTTCGATCTGATGGACTCGGATCTACCGCTAAGAGTGGCTTTTCCAGTTCTGGTTCATAATGCCTTGGAGTGGTTCCAGCCCCAGCAGGTGGAATTCCCCGCGCGCGGCGCGCAGTCAGGTAGTCCCATCTCGCTGCGGCTTCCGGCGAGCGAGGGCGACATCGAGCTGACGACGCCGTCGGGCAGGAAAGAAACGCTCACTTCCGCGACCAATCCCTTGTTATTCACCGATACTTTTGAAGCGGGTATCTATACTTACAAAGATTCCCGCGCAGAAAACCGCTTTGCGGTCAATCTTTTCGATGAAGGCGAGTCGCAAATCGCGCCGCGTGTCAACCTCGGCGTCACGGCCGCGGAGCCGGACAATGGGGCCAATCAAAATCTTGACGCCGGGTTCTCGCTATGGCCGGCGCTCTTAGTCGCGGCGCTGGTTGTGCTCGCCATTGAATTGGCTCTGGCGTTTCGTAGCCGAATGCCGTTTTCTCCACTCGCGATACGCGCGGCAGCGTTGGTCGCTTTGATCCTGGCACTGCTTAATCCGGAGATTTTTCAATCAACCACAGCTCTGGACGTCGTGCTCGATGTCGATCTCTCGCGCAGCGTTGGACAGGAAGCCAGGGAAAAAGCGCGGGAGGTGCTCGAAGCCGTCGAACATGCGAAGAAGCCGGAAACGCGCACCGGCATGGTTGTTTTTGGCCGCGCGCCCGAATGGGAATTTCTGCCGCGCGAGAGATTTCCCGCCGCGGATGCGGCATTGAGGTTGGATCGCGAAGAGACAGACATTCAAGCAGCCCTGCAGGCCTCGTTGGCGCAAATTGGCGAGGGGCGTCAGGGCAAGATTCTTCTTATCTCCGACGGCAACGAAAACCGCGGCGAGATCTCGCGCATCATTCCCCTATTGCGTTCCCACGGTACTCAGGTGTGGACCCTTCCGGTAAGCCTGTCGCGGGGCAAGAATGAAGTCTACCTCAGCGATCTTGCCTCTCCGCGCCAGGTGGACAGCGGCGAAGGATTTGAAATCGCTGGCAAGATCGAAAGCCTTCGGGATGCGCCGGCGCGCATCAAACTATTGCGCGACGGTGTCTTGGTTCGTGACCAGGAGCTTCAATTACGATCCGGAACCAATCAGGTGAGCTTTCGTGAAAGCTTGTTCGAGCGCGGCAACCATAGTTATGAACTGCTCCTCGAGTCGCGCGACGATACCCTTGCTGAAAACAATTTGCTCCAAGGCGTGGTTGAAGTGAAGGGGGCGCCAAGGGTTTTGCTCCTCTCGGGAAACAATGACAGCCAGCAATTCCTCTCCAAAGCGCTGCATGTCCAGGGCTATTCCGTCATTCAATCGGCGCCGGAAAAGACGTCCTTGACGCTCACCGATCTTTCTTCGTTTGATCTCCTGGTGCTCGATAATGTGCCGGCTTTTCAATTGACGGATGCCAAGATGGAAAACATTGAAAAGTACGTGCGCGATCTGGGCGGCGGTTTATTGGTCATCGGCGGATCACAGAGTTATGGTGCCGGCGGCTATTATCGAACCGCGCTAGAGCGGGTTCTTCCGGTCGACATGCGGCCGCCTGCGCGGCTTGATTTGCCTCACGTAGCGCTGCTCTTCGTCCTCGACAAATCCGGCAGCATGGGAGCGGGGCAGGAGGGCAGCACCAAGCTTGACTTAGCCAAGGCCGCAGCGGTCGCGGCCGCCGACATCATGAACCCGACCGACCAGGTGGGCATCATCGGCTTCGACGCCGCGTGGGATTGGGTGCTGCCTTTTCGTCCGGTAGGCAACGGTGAATGGATTTCAGAAAAGCTTGCGGCGTTGCAGTCGGATGGCGGCACCGACCTTTACAAAGCCTTGGTGGAGGCGCATCGCGCCATTGCCGCCAAACAAGCCGCCATTAAGCACGTGATTGTTCTTTCCGATGGACTTACCGACAAAGCGGATTTCCAGGGACTCGGGCAGCGGATGGCCCGAGACGGCATTACCGTTTCGACCGTTTCCGTAGGCAGTGATGCCGACGTCCAGCTCATGGCCGATATTGCCAAAGAGGGCAAAGGCAGAGGCTATGTGGCGCTGGATCCACAAACGATCCCGCAGATCTTTACCGCGGAAACCTTGCTGATCTCGCGCGATCTGCTGGTAGACAAACTTTTCACCCCCAGCATTGTCGCGCCGATGGGCCCGCTGAAAGGCATCAGCCAAGCCGGTGTGCCGCCGCTGCGCGGTTACGTTCTCACCTACCCGAAACCGCGCTCTGAGCTGCTGATGAGCGC
Source organism: Candidatus Binatia bacterium (assembly GCA_025924215.1). Lineage (GTDB taxonomy): Bacteria > Desulfobacterota > Binatia > UBA9968 > UBA9968 > WHTF01. Next base: position 4,144 of record JAICEJ010000122.1, on the reverse strand, counting down.
CGACAAAGATCCTCTGCTGGTGTCGTGGCGCTACGGTGTCGGGCGGGTTATGGCGTTTACCTCGGATCTAAGCGGCCGTTGGGGAAAAGAATGGGTGACTTGGCCTGGCTTTCCGCAATGGGCTAGCCAGTTAGCCCGCGATACAATGCGCAAGTTTCTTGAAACTAGAATGCGCGCCGAATTACAACCAGATGGCGAGGCGGTAAAAGTTGTCGCCGACTTGTTGTCCAAAGAAGGCAAGTTCCTAAATCATCTCAAGCTCAGGAGCAACATCGCGACGCCGAACAAAACTACCCTCGAGCAAGCTCTTCAGCAAAGCGCGCCGGGACGGTACGAAACCAAATTCATCCCATCACAGCGCGGCATTCATTTATTGACGCTCTATGCCGAAGGAGATTCGGGCGAAGCAGGCCAGCCGGTGGGGACGATCCCTTACATTGCTCCATATCCGAAGGAATACCGTGAACTGAAGCCGAACACCGCGCTCCTCAGCCGCCTTGCCGAAGAGACCGGTGGAGAAATGATCGATGCTGATAAGCTCGACGACGGTATCGCCCGTCTCTACACTCCGATTCCGGGCAAGGGCAGACGCAGTCAAGAAACTTGGTGGCCGCTTGCGGGTCTGGGTCTGTTTCTGTTCCTTACCGATTTGGTGTGGAGAAGCTGGCCGAGGAAGCAGAGCTTGGCGGCTTTGAACGTCCAAGCACCAGTGTAAATGTGAGCGGAAGGAAAAGACGATGATGTTCTCGATAGCTCCGGTCACCTGCGGCATCTGCAAGCGAAGCTTCGGCGAGTTGAGCGGCGCGGCGTGCAAACAGTGTCGAAGAATTCTATGTCGGAGACACTTCTTCAAAGGTTTTTGGAAGAAGCAAACCGGGTTGTGTTCAGAGTGTTTGGACGAGAACTCTGCGCCGAAACGACCGGCAGGAAAAGTCTGAGTATTTCAGCCCCTGTTGCTGAGGAAGCATCATCATGAAAATCGGTATTGTGTACCCGGAATTTCTCTAATTTATTTCATGTCACCGCTATTGAGCCGACGAGCACCTGCGGCCCAAAAGTAATGGATCGATAACACCTGTCAACATAAACTGCGCGCTCGCCCTTCGTCATCAAAGTTACATATAGACATCCTCCTCGGGTTCGGGTATTCGAGGCGAGGTGTTGTATCAACACCAACGGTTGCCGTGCGGTGCGTGGTGCCGCGACCGCAGCCAGAAAGAGTGGTTCGAAATGAGTGCTTTGCAGAAGCTGCTGGCGCTAACGAGTATCGCTCTCGCCGTTTTTTTCGGCTCGTCCAAACAGAGTGTCGCGCAGTCCTCCACAATCACGGCATTTTACACCGCCCATGTGGTTTCTATGGCGCCCATGTGGATCGCCAATGAGACCGGCCTTTTCAAAAAACACGGAGCCGACGTTCGTTTGGTCTATATCGGTTCGGGTCCGCTCGGAACGACGTCGATTCTCTCTGGCGAAGCAGACATCGGCATCATTGGGGGCTTTGCTCCGATCCGGGCTATTCTGGGCGGCGCCAAGAATCTGGTGATCATCGGCCAGAGCAAGAACGCCATGGTCGGGGCCATCGTCGGCCGGAAAGAGATCGCCGGCGTCCAGGAACTCAAAGGCAAACGGCTCGGCATTGACCGCATCGGTTCGAATCCGGATATGTATACACAAGCCGCGCTCTCTCGTTTTCAAATCGATCCATTGAAAGACCTGAGTTATGTACAGATGGGCAGCACGAGCCAAGGCATTCCTGCTCTGAAGGCCGGTTCCATTGACGCTTTCACGACCACGCCACCCTACGATCTTTTTGCTCAGAGATTGGGGTTTAAAGTGATTTTAGATATTACGGCACTGAAGATTCCATTTGCCGCCACCGTGCTCCTGTCAACGCGGACCACAGTCGCCCGCAAACAAGCGGAGCTGGCCAAATTTGCTCGCGCCTACGCGGAAGCGATTCACACTTTCCTGACGAATCCAGAAGTCGCCGCCAAGGTGGTGCAGAAATACACCAAGGTCGAGGACAAGGAAATACTCACGCATTCGATGGCGGCCGAAGGAAAGGCAATGGAACCGTCTCTCCAAGTCGACCCAAGAGGGATCGAGCTCATCCTTGAATTAATCGGCAAAGTCGTGCCCCAAGCGACCTCGGCCAAAGCGGAAGATTTCTACGATCCGCGTTTTTTTACCGAGCTGCGAGATAGCGGATTCCTAAAGCGCCTGAAGGGAGAAAAACCTTGAAGGCGTGCGGGCAAGCATTTGAATGATCCACTTTGGCTAACGGGCCGAACGATTAGAGCTGTTGGAAGGCTAAAACGTTTCGAAATGAACTACCCCGCCGCAAGCAGCGGGGTATCGAAAAACCCTTGTGATCGTTTCCCGAAAGTTGTCACCCCCGAATGTTTTGATCGGGGGTCCAGTCAGAGTTCACCTGGATTCCCGCTAAAAGCATGCGGGATGATGGAGTAAGAATTCACCACTAGGCAGCAAGCTGCGGGGAATTAGCCCACAGCGGCGGCAGAACGCCATTGCCCGTATGGATCGTGAGACCATATGCCACACAGCGAGCGACACCGAACAGAACGCATCGGCTGGATGCGTGCGGCAGTCATGGGTGCGAACGACGGCATCGTATCGACTGCGAGCCTCATCTTGGGCGTAGCAGCGGCCCACGCGACCAGCCACGACATCTTGGTCGCGGGGGTAGCCGGGTTGGTCGCCGGGGCAATGTCGATGGCGGCTGGTGAATATGTTTCGGTCAGTTCCCAAGCCGATACCGAACAGGCCGACCTCGCCCGCGAACGCCAGGAACTCGCGAGCGACCCATCAGCCGAGCTTGCAGAACTAACGGCGATCTACGCCCGGCGTGGCCTCGATCCGTCGCTTGCGAAACAGGTCGCCGAGCAACTCACGACCCATGGCGCATTGGCCGCCCATTCCCGTGACGAACTCGGCACTTCCGAGTTACTCGTTGCGAGGCCCGTCCAAGCGGCGCTCGCCTCGGCGGGGACATTTGCAGTTGGTGCGGCGTTACCCCTATTGGCAGTGGTTGTTGCTCCTGGGGCGTATCTCATCCCTCTTGTTGCTGGGGCATCATTGATCTTCCTCGCGCTTCTAGGCGGTCTGGCAGCGTTCGTTGGTGGCGCGAGTGCGACGAGAGGCGCAATCCGGGTCACTTTTTGGGGGGCACTCGCGATGGCACTCACTGCCGGTGTCGGAGCGTTATTCGGAACGGTCGCGTGATTTGTTGGTGTCCGCGTGAGTTGACAACATAAGCTCACGACGCCGAACCATCCGCTGCAGCAGACCGGCGGGGCATGATTCGTTTTCGGGACCCACAGTTCACTGCTGCCCCCGCCGGCTGCTGAGCGGGGTCGTTAGACGGCGAAACAAAGAAGCAGAAAATGCCACTGAAGTTTAACGGAGCTTGGCGTTTTAATCCCCCCGTAGATGGTAGGTATTTCAATAGCGCCATACCAGACGATGCCATTAGAGAGGTTATCGAGGTACTTCTCAAGGGGGCAACTCAAGGAGATCGATGGGAAGCTCTGGAACATTTCAAGGGCAGCTTCTGTGCTGCAGCTGGTGCTGCGCATGTCTGGAGTTCGAACGAGAGTTGGGCGGAGAGTGACCTATGGACGTACGCCCGCAAAGCCGCACAAAATGCGCCGCTGTTTATTGAGGCCCTCTACGATGCATGTGAGTCATTCTCAGGCGACGATCCGGACAAATCCGCACCGAACGCGGAAATGATCAATGCCCTTCTCGTCAAACACGATGTAGGTTATGAAATCCGGCCGCCGAGGCTGGAGGCACGAGAAGGCGCCGACGCACCAATGGTCAGCGTCTCAGACACTCCGCCGACAATCGCGGAGCGTGCGGTCGACCTCCTTCAGGTGTCACTGAAACGGTCAGAGGAGCTGCTGTCGCAACGCCGGGGCCGTGAGGCAGTGCAAGAAACACTGTGGTTGCTTGAGACCGTCGCTACCGCCTTTCGTGGGCCCGATACTGGGGTCGACAAAGTTGAAGGCCGTTACTTCAATCAGATCGTTAAGGAACTCCGGAGAGCTAATCCGGCTACTACGTTGGACCGCATACTGGATTGGCTGACTAGTTTGCATGGCTACTTGTCTTCACCGACTGG
>JAICEJ010000121.1 GCA_025924215.1 Candidatus Binatia bacterium | reverse complement strand
CTGGTGCAGACTCGGTTCTTTCATCCTCATCGGACCATAAACCGAGATTATAACCGAACCCATGGGTCCTGCGGCTTGAGTCTTGGTAACTCGAGTCTTTCCTAAAGCTGTTTGGCACTCTCCATAATATTCTTCCTTCGGAAGACACCGGCGGATAGTCCCATTTACGCGTGGCGATCAACAGCCATAGATTTTCCGCGACGCCGCCAAAGTTCCGACAACCACGGGGATGTCGTACTTGCGTCCCTTGACATCAATGACGTTGGTGAACATGAACGCGCGCGGTTCGTCTTCGGAGAGGCCGCGGGACGGCCAGCGGACCAGCGGCATAAGCTAGATGTCTTTGTTGATCTGCTCGTCGATTTTTACGAGCAGCCCTGCTTTATCGAGCGCTACAACGTGGTCTCGCAGATCCCTATAGTAGCTCATTAATACTCTCCTTGAGCAGTGCCCTTGCGCTTGGGGATCATCCTTAGACTCCTCATGAGCGCACGAAACAGCCGTGCCACCATATAGTTTAAACATAGCTTAAACGCCGCAAAGGCGCGTTCGGCCTAAACGTTTCGAATGGCTTGAAGGACTTGAACGCGGATCATCAATATCCCAGCGCGCAGCCGCCTTTGCGCGGGTCCGAGCCTCCAACGAAAGCTCCGGATTGTGGATCGATGACAATCGCGTGAGCGCCGCCGAAGCTCTCCGGAGTTCCGGCAACGATCCGATGGCCGCGACGCGATAATTGGTCCCCGACGGCTTGAGGAAATTCCGGCTCCAAGGCTACTTTCGCGGCGTCAATATGATTGAAGCGCGCCGCCGAAATCGCTTCCTGAACCGTCATGCCGAAATCGATCAGGTTACAGATGATCTGCGCCTGAGCTTGCGGCTGCACGTGGCCGCCTTTCAGTCCCAGCACGGCGTAGGGTTTTCCGTGGCGCAAGATCATACCCGGCATCAATGTATGCACGCAGCGCTTGTGCGGACCGATACAATTCGGATGGTTGTCAGCCAGCGAAAATAAGTGACCGCGATTCTGCAGGATAATCGCAGTTTCAGGTTCGACCACTCCGGAACCGAATCCCATGAAATTGCTTTGAATAAAGGACACGAGATTGCCTTCACTATCGGCGACGGCAACATATTCTGTGTCGGTGCCCGACGGCGCATCGATCATTTCGCCGGCGGCGTGATCGGTTCGGATTTTTTGCCGCTGCAAATCGGCGTGATTTCTGGATATGAGATCCGTGGCCGGCACTTTCATGAAATCGCGATCGGCGAGATGTCGATCGCGGTCGGCAAAAGCGAGCTTCTTGGCCTCGATCATCAAATGCAATGCATCGGCGCTGTTCCCGCCCAATGATCTCAAATCGAATCCTTCGAGGATCTTCAGCATCTCGAGCGCGACAAAGCCTTGAGTTGCCGGAGGGAGCTCATAGATATCGTATCCCCGGTAATTGGCCGTGATCGGCTCCACCCAATCCGAACGATGCGCGGCGAAATCTTCGAGGGTAAATAGCCCGCCATTCTTTTCAGAGCAGCGAACCATCTTCGCCGCGATATCGCCCCGGTAGAAAACCTCCGGGCCTTCATCAGCGATGCGCCGCAACGTCTTTGCCATCCGCGGGTTCTTGAAGATCTCTCCTGCTCGAGGCGTCCGACCTTCGGCGAGATAATTAAGCGATCCGCCTTCATCGGCTGCCAGTCTCGCTTGCGACTCCTGCCACTGCTCCGCCGTCAGCTCGGCCACAGGAAAACCGTCTTCGGCGTGGCGAATCGCAGCTTGCAGGACATCGCCGAGCTTCGTCGTGCCGTACGCGTCCAGCAGCGTCGCCCAGCCATGCACCGCTCCTGGAACGGTGACGGAATGAATGCCGCGTTGCGGCATCTCTTGGAAGCCGTTCTTGCGGCAGAACGCAAGACTCGCTGCCTGCGGCGATCTACCGCTTGCATCCAGAGCTCTGATTGTCTTTTGTTTGGCTGAATAGAACAAGCAGAACGCATCGCCGCCGATGCCGATGGAACTCGGTTCGACCACCCCGAGCACCGCCGCTGTCGCGATCGCCGCGTCGATGGCATTGCCGCCCTTGATAAGAATCTGCACACCGGCCAGAGTGGCCAGCGGCTGGCTCGATGCGACCATGCCGTTTTTTGCCAAAGTGGAAAATTGTGTTGTCATAGATTCCTGGCGCGCGAAGACGGCGCGCATTTCGCGGATTTGCGCCGCTTAGCGCGTTTTGAGAATTTGCGAGTAGAGCTTTGCCGTCTCCTCGAGATTCTGCATCTCCTCCGGATGCACCACATGCCGCTTGTAGGAGCGAAACAGCCGGGCCGGTTTTGGTTCGACATCGCTGCGCGATGGGATGCGTTGGAAATCCCAAAGTTTTTCCTGCCCTTCTTTTGACAAAGTGAAATCGATAAACAGCTTGGCCGCGTTGGGATGGCTTGCTTTGGCTCCGGCCATGACGGTATTGACCGAAATCACCGCGGGCTCGAGCGCCACCCAATCGACGGGCGCGCCTTTCTCCGTGAGATATTGGATGATGTTGGCGTAAGCGATCACCAGAGGAAATTCACCGGCGGCAGCCAACTGAGCTCGCATGGTGCTGCCGCGCATGACCACCGGTTCTTGTTCCGCCAATTTTTTCAGGTAATCGAGCGCCTTGTCTTTGCCCCAAGCGGAGATCAAACCTTGGAGAAGTGTCACGTACGTCGAATCAATCGAAATTTTTCGTTCCCGCCATCTCGGCTGCAAAAGATCGTCGTAGCTTCTGGGAACCGGTTGTCCCTTGGTGAGATGAGTGTTGTAACCTAAAACAATCGAATTGACATAGACCGACGTCCAAAAACCGTTGTTGTCCTTCAAGTCGTCCGGAATCATTTTACGTTCCGGAGAAGCATAGGAAGCAAGAAGCCCCATGTTCATAAGCGGCAGGACAATCTCGCCGGTGCCATGGGCCACATCAAAATAGCTCTTGCCGGCCTTAGCTTCAGTGCTGATTCGACTCAGTAAAGCGTTTCCACCCAGTCGAACAATGGAAGGCTTCAGAAACGGGTATTTTCGGCGGAACCGTTCCATGAACGAAGTGCTTTGATCCGCACTCATCGTCGTATACCAGACGATTTCTCCTTCCTTGCGCGCCGCTTGAATAATCTTTGGATCGGATCCTTCCTGTGCATTCGCGGCAATCACCGAGGAAGCGACAATCCACGCCGACAGCAAGAGTTTACAGCAAAACACCTTCATCGGATTTGTCCTGAACGGATCGCAGCCCCGTTAATGCACTCAGCTCAAGGTCGTTGAATTCGTTTGAAAGCCACGCTTTTCACTTGGGCCAGCGGAGATTAACGGCCATATCGACCCAGTGCCCATCAGGATCCTGGATTCGATGATCGGAATCCTTATCCGACTTGGTGTCGATCTCGGAGGGAAACCCCGCCTCCTCCAGCTTGCGTTTGATGTCGTCGAGATCGTCGACCTCAAAGCCGAAATGGTTGATGCCCTCTTTTTGATCGTCACGTTTAACTTCTATAAGCGCGATGTTGACGTCGCCATCCGACATATAAATGGCCCCGCCGAAGCCGCGCTTGGGCTCGAGACCAAAAATCTTTTGATAGAACTCCACCATCTTTTCACGATTCTTTGTCATGACTGCTATGTGTCTCACCTTGGGTCGCATGTTGTTGCCTCCTTTATTTTTCCGCAGACTCGAGTGAGTAGAGTTTCGCTGCGTTCTGCCACTGTATCTGTCGTTTCTCTATCTCAGGTAATTCGGCGAAAGCTAACTCCGCTCGACGGCGCGTGTCGGGCCATGTGGAAGTTGCCAGGGGAAAATTGCTCGACCATAAAATATTGGCGGTGCCGAGATAACCTCGAACACGCAGGCTTATTCGATCGTACCAGCAGGTAAAGTAGCATTGACGCCGGAACAGCTCCGAAGGCTTGAGCGGATAACCTTCCGACGGCAAGCCGTCGGCATCGGATTGGTAGTCGGCGTATTCCATTTCATATGCTCCCCAGCCCAGCGAGCCTTCAGCAAAAACGATCTTCAGCTTGGGAAATCGGTGCAGCACGCGGGAGATCATAAAGTTAGCGACCACCGCGATAGAGCTCACCGGCCGAACCACGTTGCTGAAAGCCGCCGCCAAGCCCGGCGAGAAATCATCTCCCGGGCGCATTTGAATTCTCGGCGACGCTCCTGAATGAAAGCTGATTGGCACGCCGAGTTCCTCACACAGCGTCCAGAGCGGATCGTATGCCGGCTCGTTGATGTGCGGCACGCCGCGCAGCTCCATCGGCGATGCCGGGTAGATCACGCCTCGATGTCCCTTTGCCACAGCTCGTTTGATCTCCGTCACTGTCCGCTCGATGGGCCAAATCGGCACGATACACTGCGGCACGAAGCGCGGGCTGACGCTCGCCCATTCATCGATGAGCCAATCGTTGTAGGCCTGCACGCAAGCCAGTTCCAAATCAGGATCGTCGAGCTTGCCGAAGCTCTCGCCCGCCAAACCACCGACAATCGGATAAAGCACCGAGTAGTCGATGCCGTCGCAATCCATTGCTTTGAGTCGATCCGCGGCTTTAAAAGCTGCCGGTGGAACTTCGCTCCAGCGCTGCGGTTCGCGCGTCCGGTCGGCCATCAGCGCGCCGGCAAGCGCGATACCGGGCAGCAAAAGGCGGCGGCCGTCAATGACCCAGCACTCGCTGCCGTCGTGCAGCTCTTCGACGTGAGGAATTCGCTCGCCCCATTTTTTCTTGGACATACGGGAGCTCCATACTTCAGGATGCTCCTGGACGTGGTCATCGGCGCTGATAAAACCGTACTTCAGTTTCATGACCTCTCTTTTTAGTTACCCAACAACCAGAAACATTTCTGAAAGTTCTGATCGTAGGCTCCTCAAAAAGACTCAGCAAGGCGCGCGAAAATCGACGGGCGGAGGCGTACTCAGGAGCCGTCAGAGCGAGGAAATTAAAGCGCAACGAAGCATAGGAGTATTTTTCAGGAGCCTGTTAAGTCAATCGGTAAAGCCGCGCCGCGTTGCGAAACAAAACTTTTTCGCGGTCGGGCACGGCAACGCCGGCCAAAGAGTGTTCCACCGCGGCCCACGACTTTGGATACGTCGATGTGATGTGGGGAAAATCCGATTCCCAGAGAATGTTGTCGATACCGATATAGTCGCGCATCTGTATGCCGACCGTTTCAAACCAGAAATCGACATAAATTTGGCGGCGAAAGAGTTCGCTCGGACGAGTGAGAATTCCTTCTGTCCAGAGATGGCGCTGTTCCCACTCATGGTCGCAAGCTTCCAGTATCGAGCTCACCCAGCCCAGTCCGGTCTCGGCAAACACCCAATTGAGTCTGGGAAATTTATCCAACGTGCCGGAGAAAATCAGATACGGCACAATCTGCGTCGCGGTGCAGAAGTTGCGCAACGTCGAGACACAGTGGGCCTGTCTGCCGCTATAGCCTTTCCATTGCGGCAAGGACAGTTTACCGGCAAGACCTGCCGATGCGTGGAGATGGACCGCGACACCGAGTTGCTGGCAAGCCTCCCAAAGGGGACTCCAGAATGGATCGGCTAACCTTTTCTGGCTTTTTACGGCAACGCTCGGATCTGCCAACATGTTGATACCCAAGTGGCCCGCCTCAACAGCGCGCTCGACTTCGGCGACGATGGTATCAATCGGACTCATAAAGGGAATGGCGGCAAGCGGAATGAAGCGCTCGCTGGTGCGGCGAAATTCGGCGAGCGCGTCGTTATAGGCCTGCACGCACGCGAGCTCGAATTCCTGATCATCGTAAAGGAATGTTCCCCCCGGTCCGTTGGGGAACAGGACCTCGGCATCGACGCCATCCCGATCAAGCGCTTTCAAACGGCTTGCCGGATCGTAAACTTCCAACGGCACCTCTTCCCAGCGTTGCGGATAGTACCCGCGCTTTTCCATCGCCGTGGGGCAATTGCAAACATTGCCGCCCAGAATCTCACCGTTGACTGCCCAACGTTCCACCGGGGTCTCGAACTTATCGTCGCGCACCTCGACGATGTGAGGAACCCGGTCCCCCCACCTGCTAATCGACATCCTGCTGGTGTAAGCATCCTTGCCAAGTTGCCCATGCGAATCCGAGCTGATCAGGCCGTACTTTATTTCCATGCTAATCCTTGGATCAGAGTTCCGACTAAGCGATTTATCATAGCTGAGGCTAGACTCACGCGGCTCTGGATCCAGCAATTCTCATCATCGCAGTCGCTAGCGCGCTCCGATAGGCGCGGTCGACATCGAGACTGTCATGAGCGGCTCGAACCACTGCCTGGGCGATCCTCTCATCGGTTACATATTTGTCGAAAATAGGTTCAAACATGTCGGAATGATCTTCATCGGCAACCATGTGAACCTTTGTGTTGTCGTCGAGACTCTCCAAAGTGCCGCCAAGATCGGCCACTTTCTTGTGAGCATACCTGGCGGTGAAACCTCCGCCTTTGACGATGGCGGGATTGTTTTTCCTCTCGGTGATGTGGTTCACCATCAGGCTTTCGATCCACGTGCGGGTGGTGGCCAGATGCATCCATGCGAGAAATACCGCGCGCACCGCCGGCAGCAGATTCGTTTCGTCGGTAGCTTCGGCCATTTGCTCGTCGGTCAAATGCGCGGCTCCCAACCTTTTGTCAAATATTAGCTCGTCCTTCTCGTGCTCCCAGATCGCGCGCTTGACGTCGAGCGGAGCTCGAACCGCGGCAGCTCCCCAGCAATCACGCCTGCTCTTAATATAGTGGGGATAATGCAGATCGATTACTTTTTGACGCTCCGGAGTGAGTTTTACCGAAAAAAAATCCTGGTACTCCGGGGTTTCGAAATGACGATTCACCAGAGCATCCAATTCCTGTCTCGTCTTGGGCCATAAACTCATAAATACCTCCTCAACTTGTTTGTCAGACTATATATTCGCTCGCCCAGCCGATCATGTCGCTCAATTCAGGCCAACCCGAAGATCTGCCGATAAGTGTTCAGGCTTGTTGAGCGTCTCTGCGCGTTTTCCGGATGAAGTACAATGCGCTTGAAACCTTTGATCCGCTGCATAGGGTCCACCTTCATGCGGGAATTTTCTCCTGCGCCTCGGCTATTCCTTTGCGGAACAATGCGTTGAAATCCAGGGACCTTTTGGCCGCCGTCAAAGCGAGTTGTTCCTTTCCGCCCGTCGCATATTCCGACAGGAAAGGTAAAAACATATCGCTATGCTTTTCGTCGGCCTGGCTGTGCGCCTGCAAGTTGGGAATTTGCTTCCAGGTAAAACCCATCTCCTCCATCCATTTTTTTGCCATGCGGGTGGATTGGCCGCCGCCGAGATCGCCCAACAGCCGGTCATCGTTGCACCACTCCGTGATCGTCATCGCCGCCAGTCCTTCTATCCAGCTGAGTTCGCTGGTGATCCACGACCAGGCATAGAGTACGGCGCGTGTTTCCGGCAGCGGCTCGGCGTTGAGTATCTGCTGGGGCTCTAGCCCCACTGATTTTCCCTGGTTGATGATTAGATGGAGATGACCATAGTCCGAGAAATCATCGCGAATGATTTCTTCGTATTCGTGCTCGAGAATCCTTTGTTTGACGCCCAGGATCGGGCAATTGGCCGAAACGTGCGCCCAACATTCGCGTCGGTGACGCACATAAAGACTTTGCTGCATCACCATGACCGCGGCGCGCGGTTTTGTCATCTTGATCGAAAAATAATGGTCGAGCTCAGGCGATCTGATGTAATCGCGCACCATTTCACCCATCGTGTCATGCCACTGGGATTCGTTCACGACTTGCCTCCTTTATAGAGCCGGTCGATGAAACCTTCCTGTGCCAAACGATCAACGATGGCATTGTCGAAGAGCTGCACTTTGGGCGAGCTCTTCTGGCCGACCATCTCCAAGACAGTTTCGATGGCTGCCGGATCAACCCGCGGAATCACATCCAGATACTTGGTGACGAACTCGTAATGCTGTTCCGCCGAGCCGCCGCGTTGCCCCATGTATTTCTCGAGCACCTTGAGACCCTGAGCCTTTCGGGTTTTGAGCGCCGCGATCCCCTCTATGTAGGACGCAACGATCCTCTCGACGGTTTTAGGTGATCGTCTGTAGAAGTCGTTACTGACGGCCAGCAAGTTCATCGAGAATGGAATGCCCAGCTCCGCGGCGTCCACTAACATCTTCGCCTTCGGACCCGGCGCCTGCGATGACACCCTGCCCTCCGCTTGCCCGGCGCGAAAACCAACGTCCGCTTCGACCACGCCGCCGAACTGGCGCAACTCGGCCTTACCTTCCAGATTGAGTTTGCGCATGATCAACCGGGTGACAAAGTCGCTGGTAGAGCCGAATCGAGTGATCGCTAACGTCTTACCCTGAAGCTGCTCCGCGCGCTCAATATCAGGCTGAACCCAGAGCTGCATACCAGGGCGGCTGGTATTGCTGCCCACGGCGATGATCGGCGCTCCTTTGATGATCGCCGCCACCACTGCGTTACTCGCTCCCAACGCCGCATGAACGCTGCCCCCCACCAACGCCTGAATTGCAATCGCGCCCGAACTGATGTGAACCAGGTCGGCCTGCAAGCCGTTGCGATCAAAGGCACCGATCTCTTTGGCCATCCAGATTCCGGACATGCTCGGGCTGATGGCAGCATAGGCAAAAGCAACTTTCTCTTTGGGAGCGTCCGCTGAAAATGCGGTGTGCGACGACAGCACCAAGAGCAGAATTACTTTGGCAAACAAAACACAACGCGGGGTCAAAGCTTTTTCTGTTCTAGGTGGTTTGAAACCGTCCGGAAGCCGCAGTCGGGCATGGTGACCGGAGAATTTAATCGAGTTATTCATGTCTGCCTACAGCACGTCAACATGGACTCATCAGTCAGGTAGCGCCTGCATGGCGCCGGCAAGACCCTTTTGATAGAGACGGTACAACTCTTCGGATTCTTTTGCGGCCTGCAATATCATCTCCCGGTTCTCGCCGGAGCCGAACTCCTCCCAAACTGGAAGAAACATATCGACGTGACCTTTGTCGGCTTCGCGGTGCGCCTTCCAGTTCGGCAGATCGTCCCAGGTGATGCCCAGATATTTGACCCAGAGATTTCCCATTCGGGCCGAGTGACCGCCGCCAAGATCGGCCAAAAGGCGATCATCCTGGTTCCATTCGGTCATGCTCATTGCCGCCAAACCTTCGAGCCAGCTTTTTTTCTTGCACATCCAACCCCACGCATACAATGTCGCGGCGGTAGTCGGGATCGGCTTACTTTGCAAAATATCCTCGGCCGTAAGTCCAATCGGTTTTCCCTGGCGGATGATCAAATCCAAATGACCATGCTCGGAGTGCGCATCCCGAATCATCTCCTCATACTCGTGAGCGAGTATCTTCTGCTTGACCGCCAGCACCGGGCAGTTTCCTGAAACATACGCCCAGCAGTCGCGACGATGACGAACGTACAAGGAAAGCTGCTTAAGAATGAGTTGTGCCCTCGGCTTGGTCATCGGGACCGAGTAGTATCGCTCCAACTCCGGCGAAGACATCGTCGCGCGGGCTAACTCCCCGAAAGCGGCGTTCCAACCGTTCGCATCCATAGTAATTCTCTTCGATCTTCAAACAACCGCCGCCCGGTTGGGCTGTGGAGTGTGCGGGGAATTTCTGAGACTCTCCGCTAAGCGAACTTTGCCATCTCCTGCGCAATTCCCGCGCGGAATATCTTCAGCAACTCCATCGACTCTTTGGCCGCTCGGTAGGCAAGCGCTTCCTTCTCGCCGGTAGCGAACTTTTCCAGATCTTCCAAAAACATGTCGCTATGCTCTTCGTCCGCCTCGCTGTGAACTTTGAAATTCGGCATTTGCTCCCAGCCAAAACCAAGATCGTCCATCCAGCGCTTGGCCATGCGGCTGGATAGACCGCCGCCGATGTCCTGGAGCAAACGATCATCATTGGCCCACTCGGTGATGGTCAGAGCGGCCAAACCTTCGATCCAACTCTTCTCTCTCGTCATCCATGCCCAAGCATAAAGAGTGGCGAAAGTTGTCGGCAACGGCTCGACCTCCAAAACTTCCTCGGGAGAGAGTCCTAAGGCTTTTCCCTGCCGGACGATCAGGTCCAGATGACCATGTTCGGTGTATTCATCCTTGATCACCTCGCCATATTCGTGCTGCAGGATCTTTTGTTTCACCGACATCTGCGGGCAGTTGCCGGAAACGTGCGCCCAACAATCGCGACGGTGTCGAATAAACAGTCCCAATTGCGTGATGAAGATTTGCGCGCCGGGTCGGGTGATCTTGACCTCAAAATAGCGATCCAGTTCCGGTGCGCGCATCGCGTCACGCACCAGCTCTCCCAGTTCTCGGCGCCACTCAGCTCGCTTCATGCGGATCTCCCCGTTACTTGTAAAGCTTGTCGACGAAGCCTTCTTTGATGATCGAATCGATGATGCTGTTATCGAAGAACTCGTTCAGCGAGATATCCTTTTTGCCTTCCCAGTTGAGTACGGTTTGAATCACTGCCGGGTCTGTTCTCGCGTTACGATCCAAATATTTGACGGCATAGTCATAGGCTTCGTCCAGTGAATCACCGCCTCCGAGGAGATATTTGGCTAGAACTTTATAAGCCAGGTCTTTTCTGCTTCTAAGCCCCGCCACTCCTTCGATGTAAGCCTTAAGCATAGCCTCCACCGTTCTCGGAGAACTTTTGTAGAAGTCCCGCTTGACAGCGATCAGATCCATCGAGAATGGAATTCCCATGTCAGGCAAATCAACTAACATGCGCACCTTTGGACCGGGCTTCATACTGCGTACAGCCCCGGCGATCATCCCGGTCCGAATAGCAGTATCGACCTCCCGCGTGCCACCCATCGGTTGAATTTTGACCTTATCCTGGAGTCCCAGCTTTTCGAGCACGAACTGGGTTAAGAAATGCGTCGAGGAGCCATGCCGGGTAATGCCCAGGACTTTCCCTTGAAGCTGCTCCGGTTTGGTGATCTCAGGCTGAACAAATAAACTCATCGCCGGCCGGTTGGTAATGCTGCCCACCGCAACAAGAGGCGCGCCACGCAGAATCGAGCTGACTACCGCATTGCTAGCGGCCACGCTCATATCGAGATTCCCGCCTACCATCGCCTGGACCGTAACGCTGCCGGAGCTAATGTAGATGAGATCGGCCTTGACGCCATGCTTCTCAAAAGCTCCCATCTCCTTTGCCATCCATACTCCGGCAAAGATCGGGCTAACTGCAGCGTACGCAATGGTTACTTTGGGCGGCGTCTGCGCCGGCGAGAGTCCGGGCGCCAGCACCAGAAAAAACAAAACAAACGCTGCGTCGAACCGAACTAAACATCGAACAATCGACATCACCGTTATCACATGCGCCTTAACGCTGCCGTCCAAGTAAGGCGAGACCCGATACTTTGATCGAGAACGTCCCAACAGGTAACACAAAGAACTGTCTCAATGCAGGCTGCTAGATCGGCCAGCCATGTTCCGAGACGTCGACACG